>CALBMW010000637.1 GCA_937896275.1 uncultured Myxococcales bacterium | reverse complement strand
ATCCGGACGCGTGCTACGTGCGGGGCGGGTGCTCGGCGCTGCCGCTGCACGGGCAGCCCTGCACGGCGCGACTGACCCGGGATCCGCGGATGCCCTCGCCCTTCATCGGATTTCGGTTGCTGAGCCCGGGCTGAAGAGGGCGCCGCGGTCGGCCGCCGCACCGGGCGTGCTTCACCAGCGCCTCGCGGTGGGGTCGCCCGGGTCGCCGCGTGCTCGCCGCGGTCACGATCACGCCAGCAGCGACAGGATGATCACCGCGAGTGGTGGCGCGCCTTGGATGAGCGCCGCGCGCGCCAAGCGGGGGGCGCTCGCCACCAGCACCAGGGCCGCGCCGACCATGAAGGCGCAGGTATAGAGGACCAGCGTCGCGCCCTCGACTGCGTAGCCGAGGTGGGGGGCGAGCAGGCCGCCGAAGCAGCCGAGGGCCAGGAACAGGTTGTAGAAGCCCTGGTTGAACGCGAAGAGGCGCGCGGTGACGGCCCCGCCCTCGGTGGGATCGGTCACGCCGAAGCGACGCTGATACTTCGGCTTGGCGAAGAGGATGGTCTCGAGGACGAAGAAGAAGACGTGCAGGGCGCCCGCGACGGCGGCCAGGACGATGACGGCGGCGGACATGGCAGCTCCCGGGTGACGACGGGGCACGATGCCCGGGTCGCCACGCGGGGGCAAGGGTCAGAGCGAGACTAGAGGCGCAGGCCGCCGTCGATGTCGAGGCAGCGGCCCGTGAAGTAGTCGCACTCGATGATGAACCTGATGCCCTGAAAGACTTCGTCGGGCTTGCCCACGCGGCCGAGGGGGACGCCCTTGACCATCATGGCGAGGGCGTCCTCGCGCATGCCCTGCAGGATGGGCGTGTCGATGAAGCCGGGGGCGATGGTGGCGCAGCGGATGCCGTAGCGGGCCAGCTCCTTGGCCCAGACGACGGTGTCGGCGTGAAGGCCGGCCTTGGCGGCCGAGTAGTTGCCCTGCCCCATGTTGCCGTGGCGGCTGATGCTGGCGATGTTGATGACCACGCCGGGGCTGCCGCCGTGCTCGACGAGGCGGCTGGCCAGCGCGCGGGTGCACAGGAAGGGGCCGGTGAGATCCACGTCGATGACCGCCTGCCAGTTGCGCAGGCTCATCGACTTCACCTCGCCGGTGTTCCGGTCCTTCTTCACCAGCAGGCCGTCCCGGAAGATGCCGGCGTTGTTCACGACGCCGTTGAGGCCGCCGAAGTCCGTCCACGCCTGGGTGAAGCTGGCCTCGACCTCAGCCTCGTCGGCGACGTTGCATTTGTAGGTCCGCAGGGTTCCCGGCAGCCCCTTCGCCTCGGCGGCCAGGCTCGCGAGGCCTTCGTCGTTCACGTCGAACGCGGCCACGTCCCCACCCACGGCGGCCAGGCTGAGGCTGAAGTGGCGGCCCATGCCGCTCGCGCCCCCGGTCACCACGATCTTCGTCTGGTCGAGCTTCATCGCTTCTCCTTCGATACCGTGCGGTTGAGGCGTGTAGCACAGTCGGCCGGTCGCGGCGAGGGCTACCGCGGGCAAGGTAAGTAGTGAGGTTGGACCGGCGCTCGCGCCAAGCCGCAGGAGGCG
>CALBMW010000636.1 GCA_937896275.1 uncultured Myxococcales bacterium | reverse complement strand
CGACTCCTCGTCGATCTCCTTCGCGAAGACCGACTTCATGAACCGACTCATGTCCTGGCCGGTGACCCGCAGCTTCTCGTTGAACAGGTGGTCGAGCAGCGCATCGAGGAACTCGCTGGCCGATTGAAAGCGCTGGTCGCGGTCGCGCGCGAGCGCGCGCGTCATGATGTCGATGAGCGTCGACGGGATGCCCTCGGGCAGCTTGGCGAGCGCCGCGTCCACGTCGCAGTCCCGGACGAGCATCAGCGTCTCGAGCTCGGTCTTGCCATGGAACAGCCGGTTCATGGCCAGCATCTCGTAGAGCATGATGCCGGCGCCGAACAGATCGGCCCGGTGATCGATCTCCTTGCCCGTCACCTGCTCGGGGCTCATGTACCCGAGCTTGCCCTTCATCGTGCCGCTCTTGGTCTCGGCCTCGCGCCGCGTGGCCTTCGCGACCCCGAAGTCGCCGATCTTCACCTCGCCCTCGTAGCTGATCAGCACGTTGGACGGCGAGACGTCGCGGTGCACGATGTGCAGCGCGTTGCCGCGGCTGTCGACCGCGTGGTGGGCCGCCTCGAGCCCCTTGAGCGTCTCGGCGATGATGAACACCGCCAGCTTGTGGGGCACTCGAATGCGCAGGTGCGTGCAACGGATCAGGAGGTTGAGCAGGTCCTTGCCCAGGACATACTCCATCGCGATGAAGTACTCCTTCTGGACCGCGCCGAGGTCGAAGATCTGGACGACGTTGGCGTGCTGAAGCGAGACCGCGATCTTGGCTTCGTCGATGAACATGCGGACGAACTCGTCGTTGTCCGCGAGGTGTTGGAGGATCTTCTTGATCACCAACTGTTTCTGGAAGCCGGCCGCGCCGAACTGACGCCCCCGCCAGATCTCGGCCATTCCCCCGACGCCGATGCGGTCGAGCAGCAGGTACTTCCCGAATTGGCGCGGCTGAATCTTCAATCGAGACCTGGGATGGGGGCCGCTCACCTGCATGCGCCCGTTGCATCGCATGCCTGCATCGCATGCCGGGCCCCGAGCGGGCAACTTCGCGGCCGACACGAGGGCGCAACCTACCATAACGGCCTGCGCCCGACGCTAGGGTCAGTTGATCCCCGCGTCCCGCGTGGCTTACACTCGCGCCCTTTCGCGCGCACGAAGGCCTGATCGCCCCCCATGACGCCCCGTCCGCAGATCGTCGACACCCTCGTCATCGGCGCCGGCTTGGCCGGGCTCTCGACGGCGCTCCACGTGGGACGCGCCGGCGGCGAGGCCTTGGTGGTGGACGCCGCGGACCACGTGGGCGGCAAGGCCCGCAGCGAGCGCCACGACGGCTACACCTTCGACGTCACCGGGCACTGGCTGCACCTGCGCGACCCCGGCATCCGCGAGCTGGTGCTGTCGGTGTGTCCCCCCGACCATTTCTTGCGCGTCGAGCGCCTGAGCCGCATCTGGTCGCATGGCGCGTACACGCGTTACCCCTTCCAGGCCAACCTCTATGGGCTCCCCCCCGAGGTCATGCATGCGTGCCTGATGGGCGCCATCGCCGCCGATCGCGCGTTGCCCGACACGATCGGGGCGGGGGACGAGCCCGAGAACTTCGCGGACTGGATTCGCTTCTACTTCGGCTCCGGCATCGCCGAGCACTTCATGGTGCCCTACAACGCGAAGTTGTGGGGCGTGCCCGCCGATCGCATCACCAGCCGGTGGTGTCAGCGCTTCGTCCCGCGGCCGCGCCTGAGCGACATCGTGGCGGGCGCGGTGGGGTGCAACGAGGCGGCGATGGGCTACAACGCCACCTTCCTCTACCCGCGTGAGGGCGGCATCCAGACCGTGGCCGAGGCCCTCGCGGACGCCGTGGGGCGCGATCGCATCCTGCTCGAGCAGCGCGTCGTGGCGGTCGATCCCGTCGCACGCGCCGTCCGGTTCGCCGACGGCGGGATCCTGCGCTACCGCAACCTCGTGAACACGGCGGCGTTGACCGGCTTCGTCGACTTGATGGGCACCGCGGTGCCGCCGGGGGTCCGCGCAGCGCGCGAGCAGCTGTGGGCCACCGAGGTGGTCTACCTCAACGTCGGAGTCGACGGGCCGCTCGGTCAGCCGGACCACTGGATCTACGTCCCCGAGCCGATCTGGCCGATGTACCGCGTCGGCAGCTTCTCCAACGCCAACCCCTCGATGGCGCCGCCCGGGCAGAGCTCGCTCTACGTCGAGATGGCGGATCGCGAGACGCCCACCGAGGCGCTCCTGCCCCGTGTCTACGAGGGGCTGGTGGCGATGGGGCTCATCGACGATCCCCGACGCGTGCGCTTCGCCCACGTGCGGCGCATCCCCGACGCCTATGTGGTGTACGACTTCGCCTACCACGACGCCCGCGAGAGGGTGCATTCGTGGCTGGAAACCCAGCAGGTTCGCAGCATCGGTCGCTACGGCGACTGGAACTACTCGTCGATGGAGGACGCGCTGATCGACGGCCGTCGCACCGCCGGCGAGTTGGAGGCATGACCGGGTGAGCGCGCCGGACGTCTCGATTGTCATCCCCGTCTACAACGAGGAGGGCATCCTCTCCGCCTCGTTGTCCGACCTGCGCGAGAAGCTGCAGGACGTCGACTTCACCTACGAGATCATCGTCGCCGAGAACGGATCGAACGACGCGACCGTACGCATCGCCGAGGAATTCGGGCAGCGTCACCCCGAAGTGCGCGTGCTGAGCATCGGCGAACCGAACTACGGCAAGGCCCTGCGCCTGGGCATCATCGAGGCCCGCGGCGAGTACGTCATCTGCGACGAGATCGACCTCTGCGACGTAGACTTCTACCGCGTGGCCATGAAGAAGCTGCGCGAGGGCGGCTACGACTTGGTGGTGGGCAGCAAGCGGGCCCCCGGCGCGCGCGACCGCCGCCCGGCCTATCGCCGCGTCGCCACGCAGGTGCTCAACAGCATGCTGCGGGTGGCCACGGGCTTCAAGGGCACCGACACCCACGGCCTGAAGGCCTTTCGGCGGGACGCGCTCTTGCCGATCGTCCGTGCCTGCGTGGTCGACAAGGACATGTTCGCCAGCGAGATGGTGGTGCGCGCGCATCGGACGGACACGCGCTGGTGCGAGGTGCCGATCGATCTGATCGAGAAGCGGCCGCCCTCGATCCACCTGTTCCGACGCGTGCCGAACGTGCTGCGCAACATGGTCCGGTTGACCTCGATCATCCGGCTGGGGCGGGACCTGAAGTGATGGCAGACCGCCGCCGCGGGGCTGCGCTCGGCGGTCCCCCGGGCGGCGGGAGGCGCACCGCGAGCGTCGGCGTCGACGTCGACAGCTTGCGGCACTACTACCGCATTCACGGCCTCGACGAGGGCAGCGCCACCAACGCCGCGTGGGCGGTGGGGGTGCCGCGCTTCGTCGAGCTGTTCGGTGAGCTGGGCATCCCGGCCACCTTCTACTGCATCGCCGAGGATCTCGATGTGCCGGGCAACGGGGCGCGCCTGCGGTCGTTGGTCGTCGCCGGGCACGAGATCGGCAACCACACCTGGCACCACCGCTACGACCTCACGCGACTGGACCCTGACACGCGGTGGGCCGAGATCGCCGAGGGTCGCTCGATCCTGGAGGCGGCGGCGGGCGCGCCCGTGGTGGGCTTCCGTTCGCCGGGCTACAACACCGACGCTGCCTTGCAGGTCGACGTGGCGGCGTCCGGCCACGAGTACGACACCAGCGTCTTCCCCTGCGTCCCCTACTACCTGGCCAAAGCGGGCGTGATGGGCGCGATGCGCCTGCGCGGGCGGCGCAGCGAGAGCGTGCTGGGCACGCCACGGGTGCTGGCGGCGCCGCGCGATCCCTATGTCGCCGACGCCCGGCAGCCCCACCGCCGCGGCTCGACGGGGCTTCGGCAGTACCCGGTCTCGGTGGTCGCCGGGGTGCCCCTCATCGGCACGGCCTTCACCGCCCTCGGTCGCGCCGGCAGTCGGGCCGCGGTCGCCCTGGCCCACGCCGCGCGCCACCACGTCACGGTCGAGTTCCACGCCGTCGACCTGCTCGGCCTGACCGACGACGGGCTGGATCCGGCGCTCTCGGTGCAGCCCGATCTGAAGGCGTCCGTGGCACGCAAACGCAGGATTTATCGCACGATTCTCGGTTGGCTCGCCGCCCGACGCCGCTTCGTGCGGCTCGACACCCTGCCTTGATCCTCACTAGACTGCGCCGCCCTCGGAGGTATCGCATGTCGCGCGCCCTGCTCGTCGCCCTGCTGCTCGGCCCGGCCCTGACCGGCTGCCCGCGCTCGACGGCGACCCTTCACTTGCCGCATCAGGCGCCCGACGCCGCGGCGCGCGCCTGGTCGACGGCCTTCAACGCGCGAGAGGCCGATCAGCTCCGGTTGCTGGTGCATCCGAGCCGTCGCCCCGCCTTCGATCAAGCGAAGCCGCGCCTGCAGCTCGACGCGGTGACCGTGCAGCGGTGGGCGCTCGGCGGTGCGGTCGTGGTCGACGGCGAGCGCGAGGGGCGCGAGGTGACCTTCTGGTACCACGACGGTGTGAGCGGGAAACCCCACACCGCCGTGGTCGTTCGAGCGGGCGAGGCATGGTGGTTCTGGACCTTCTGATCGCGGTCGTGCTGGCCGCGCCCGGCCTGCTCGGCGTCGACGTCGAAGGGCCGTCGTCGCCCGCGGGCCCGTCCTCGCTCGAGCCCCCCGCGCTGCTGAGCACGCGCGGCCTCGGCGACGTGTCCGAGGCGCCGATCGCGCCGCTGCCCCTCGCCCATCTCACCGTGCCGGTCACCCTCAACGGGCCCGTGCGCGCGTTCATCGCATCCTTCCAGACCGGCCGGGGGCGTCTGATCTACGCCCGCTGGTGGGCCGAGATGGGTCGCTATCGTGCGCTGATGCTGCCCATCCTCGAGCGACACGGCGTGCCGCCCGAGATGCTCTACCTGTGCATGATCGAGAGCGGCTTTCAGGTCGACGCCGTCTCGCGCGCGGCCGCGGTCGGGCCCTGGCAGTTCATCGGCTCGACCGGCAAGCGCTGGGGGCTGCGCTACGACGACTGGGTGGACGCGCGGCGCGATCCGGTCAAGAGCACCGAGGCCGCCGCGCGGCATCTGCGCGCGCTTCACGATCAGCTCGGGTCGTGGCCGCTGGTGATGGCCGCCTACAACGCGGGCCTGGGCGCGGTCGCGAAGGCCATCGAGGAAGCGGACACCAATGACTTCTGGCGCCTCGCGGCCGCCGGTGTGCTGCCCGACGAGGCCACCCGGTATGTGCCGAAGGTCATGGCCGCCATCGTGATCGGCCAGGCGCCGGCCCGCTTCGGGTTCGACCAGGTGCGCCCCGAGCCGCCCCTGCGCTTCGCCGTGGTCTCGGTGCCCGAGCGGAGCGATCTGCGCGTCCTGGCGCGCAAGGCCGACGTGCCCCTCAGCGATCTCGAGGCGCTCAACCCCGAGCTTCGACGCGGCTTCACCCCCCCGGACGGTGTTGAGTATCGGCTCCGGGTGCCCGAGGCGGCCGTCGAGGCGGTGCGCGCCGCGGTGGACGCGTTGCATGCGCGCCCCCCCGGAGTCCTGGTGGAGCATCGCGTGCGCTTCGGCGAGCGCCTGCGCGACGTGGCGCGCGTGTACGGCGTGCGGCGCCGTGAGCTTCGGCGCCTCAACGAGCAGCTTCGCGGTGAGCCCGCGCCGGGGCAGGTGCTGCTGGTGCCCAAGATCGGCGAGCCGGGGCTCGATTTGCCAGACGCTCTGCGCGTGGCGGCGCTGCCGGCCCTCGACTTCGACCTGCCGGGGCGGCGGCTGGTGTACCTGCCCGTCCGCACCCGCACCTCGGTGGCCCAGGTGGCCGACTTCTTCGCCGTGGCACCCGGCGACGTCGCGCTCTGGAACGGCCTCGATCCCGACGTCCCCTTGCAGCGCGGCATGGTGCTGCGGCTCTACGTGGCCCCGGACTTCGACCAGAGCACGGCGTTGCTGGTGTCGCCCGACCGGGTCACGGTGGTCACGCCTGGCACCAAGGCCGCCGAGAAGGCGCTCGAGCACGCCCGACGCCCGTCGGTGGCGCCCATCAAGCACGTCGAGCACGTCGTGAAGCGGCGCGAGACGCCGCACAAGATTGCGCGGCGCTATGACGTCACCGTGGACGCGCTGCTGGCGGCCAATGGCCTCACGCGGTCGCACAACCTGGCCGTGGGGCAAGTGCTGCGGGTGCCCACCTCGGCCACGCCCAGGGCGCGCGGTGCGGCGAAGGCGCGGGCGGCGAAGGTCGAGGCGCGCGGCAGGCGCAAGTACACCATCAAGCCCGGCGACAGCCTTTGGACGGTCGCCCGGAAACACGGGTGCACGGTCAAGGCGTTGCGCACCCGGAACGGCCTGCGCGGCGAGACCGCGCTTCGCCCCGGGCAGGTCCTGCAGATTCCGTGAGGGGGGCGCCCATGCTGAGGGTCGAAGAAGCGCAGCGGCGCGTGATGGCAGATGTCTCTCCGCTCGAACCGGAGCGGCGGGGCCTCCTCGACGCCGTGGGGCGCGTCCTGGCCGAGCGGATCGTGGCGGGCCGCGCGCTGCCCCCTTGGGACAACTCCGCGATGGATGGCTATGCCGTGCGCGCCGCCGAGGTCACCTCGCCCGGCGTCGAGCTGCCGATCAGCGACACGATCCCCGCGGGCGATCCGGGCGATCGCCCGTTGGCCTCGGGCAGCGCGGCGCGCATCTTCACGGGGGCGCCGATGCCCCCGGGCGCCGACACCGTGATCATGCAGGAGGACGCCGAGCGCACCGGCGACCGCGTGCGCTTCGGTGTCGCCGCGGTCTCGGGGCGGCACGTGCGTCGACGCGGCTCGGACGTCGAACCCGGCGCGGCGGTGCTGGGCGTGGGGCGCGTGGTCTCGCCGGCCGACGTGGCGCTGTTGGCGTCTTTGGGGCGCAGCCAGGTCGAGGTGGTGCGGGCGCCGGTGGTGGCGGTGCTCACCAGCGGAGACGAGCTCGTCGCGCTCGACGCGGGTGAGCCGGGGCCGGGGCGCATCGTGGACGGCAACTCGTGGGCCCTCGCGGCGGCCGTGCGGCAGTTGGGCTGCGTGGCGCGCATCCACCCGATCATCCCCGACGACGCCGCGGCGACGGAGGCGGCGCTGGCGAGCGCGGCGCGGGCCGACGTGCTGCTGTGCACCGGCGGGGTCAGCGTCGGCGACTATGACTTCGTCGGGGACGCGCTGCGCGCGCTGAGCGGGGACGCCTTCGGCTTCTGGAAGGTCGCCATCAAGCCGGGCAAGCCGCTGGCCTTTGGGCGCATCGGCCACTGCCTCGCCTTTGGTCTCCCCGGCAACCCGATGAGCGCGCTGGTCACGTTCGAGCTCTTCGTTCGCCCGGCGCTGCTGGGCCTGATGGGCCACCGTCGCGTGCATCGCGCGCTCGTCGAGGCGGTGCTCGACGCGCCCATCGAGGGGGGTGGGGCGCGCCAGGTGTATCTGCGGGCCACCACCCGGCACGCCGACGGTGCCCTCCGCGTGGACGCACGCCGCACCCAGTCGAGCGGCGCCCTGACGAGCGGCGGAGGCGCGGACGCCCTGGTCTGCGTGCGGCCGGGCGATCCGCCCCGCGAGGCCGGCGCGCGGGCGTGGGTGATGCTGCTCGACGAGCAGCGCCTGCCCCGGGACGCCGTTTGAGTTAATCGCACAATGTGCTACATGGCGGTCTTTCACCGTGTTCCTCGCACCCGATCGACAGGAGCTCTCGCATGCGCTGGTTGGCTTTCCCCCTCGCCCTGCTCGTGGCGGCCCCTGCGCTGGCGCGCGACGTGGGCTACGACCTGCGCCTCAACCTGCCGTTGGCGCACGTCTACCGTGGCGGCGTGGTCGCCGATGCCGCGGTGCCGGGCTTCGTGAAGTACCTGCGCGACATGCGCGGGAACTGGAAGATCGGCCAGACGGAGGACGGCGCCCCCGCCGCCTATCTGCCGGGCCTGCAGGCGAACCTCTGGCTCCCCGTGGGGCCCGAGTCGGCCGGAGAGAAGATGGTGCTCGAGGCGCGCTTCAAGCCGATCGGCAGCGATCAGCGCGTCGACGCCTTCGTCGAGGGCCAGAAGATCGGCAGCCCCACGCTGACCGAGGGCTGGCAGACGGTGCGGGTCGAGGTGCCGGACGGGCTGGTGAAGCCGGGACTGATCAAGGTTCGCCTGCACTTCCGCAGGTCGGTCGAGTACGCCGGCACCAAGACGGCGGCGGCCGTGCGCTACGTGCGGCTCGTGCCGGCCGACGCTCCGGCGGGGCCGACGGTCGAGGCGGACGTGGCCGCGGCGCTGCAGTCGCTCGACGGCGAGGCGCTGGTGCTGCCCGACGGTGCCGGCGTCGACTACTACCTGACGCCGGTCAAGGGCCTGACGCTGGTGGGCACCGCGCGGGACGGGCAGGTCGAGGTGCTGGCCCAGACCGACGGCGCGTCGCCCAAGAGGCTGGGCGGCGGCGCGTCATTGAGCCTGAGCCTGGACGCATACGCCGGCAAGGCGGTGCGGCTGATGCTGCGCGGCAAGGGCGGCACGGTGAAGCTGGACGGCGCCCGGCTCGAGGGCGGCAAGGTCGGCGCCCCCGCCGTCGGGGACAAGCCCAGGTACGTGGTGGTGTGGCTCATCGACACGCTGCGCGCCGACAAGCTCGACTTCTACCCCTACCCCAACGCCAACGGGCGCAAGAAGGTCAAGACGCCCTTCCTCGGCGCGCTGGCCAGGGAGGCCTCGGTCTTCGCGCCCTACTGGGTGCAGGGCAACGAGTCGAAGGCCAGCCACGCCAGCTTGTTCACCGGCACGATGC
>CALBMW010000635.1 GCA_937896275.1 uncultured Myxococcales bacterium | reverse complement strand
GTGGATACAGCACGCGATCGTATTCGCGTCTCTTCTCGGGGTCGACGAGCGTCTCGTAGGCGACGCGCATGCGTTCGACGAGGCGCTTCGCCTCGGCGGAGCGGTAGAGCCCATAGACGATGGTGCTGTTGGGGTCGAAGAGCGCCGAGAGACGCTTGTAGGCCCGCCGGATCTCGTCGTCGGTCGCGCCCGGCTCGACCTCGAGCACCCCATACAGGTTGGCGCTCTCGTCGCGCTCGTCCATCGGGCTCATCCTCGCTGCTCCCGGGCGCCGACCGTGGCCAGCAGCCGACGGGCCATGCGCTCGACGTCGGCGCCGAGGGTCGAGCCGGGATACTCCAACAGCAAGGGGCGGCGCCGCCGCGTGGCCTCCCAAGCGGCGTCGTCGTACTCCACCCCACCCAGATCCTCTGCGTTGATGCCCAACCGTCGTCCCACCGCCGACACGACGCCCGCGGCCATGTCGCGGTCGGACCGCGAGCGACACTTGTTGATGAGTATCTTGGGGTTGAAGGCCATCACCCGAGCGCGGATGGCGGCGGCGGCGTTTGGGTGAACACCGTTCAGTGCTGCCACCAGATCGGCCGGCGTGTCGAGCTGCCCCACCTGGTCGGCGGCCAGGAGCGCCCGCGCGACGACGGCGGGCTCGTCGTCCCCATGCATCAACCGGCGGTAGAGCGCGGCGCGCAGGAAGGCGTAGGAGCGCTCGACCGCCACCGGCTCGGGCAGCACCACGACGATCCCCGCGTCGGCCGCCAGGTAGCTGTCGAGCGTCAGCGGATCGGCCTGGGCGCCCAGGTCGAGGATCACGACGTCGGCGCGCTGAGCGAGCGCCGCCTGCAAGGCCTCGGCCCGCAACGGATCGTCGGCGCCGGTGCCCATCGGGCGGGGCGGTCGGCACAGGCTGAGGTTCGTGCCGCTCAGCTTCTCGATGAGCGGCGGCCCCGGCTGCCGAAGCAGCGAGCCCGGCGTCGGGAGGAGCGGCTCGAGTCCGAGGTAGGTGTGCAGGTTGGAGCCGCCGGGATCGAGATCCGCGACCACCACACAGCGCCCCAGGCGCGACAGCAGGAGCCCTACGTTTGCGGCCAACAAGCTGCGGCCGGCCCCGCCCTTGCCGCCCGCGAAGGCGATCACGAGGGGCTCCGACGAGGTGTCCGTCCAGGGGATCTCACCGGCCAGCGAGGGCAGATCGACGGTCGAGTCGACCGACGCGTCGGCGTCCTCGACGTCGATGGTCTCGTCCTCGGTGCCCGCCGGGGGGGGGCGGTGGGGTCCGTTGGAGGGATCCTGGCGGCTCATCGGCTCCTCTCGTCAGGCACGGTGCGTATAGCGCAGGCGCCCCTGGGATCGCGAGCGCGGCATGGCGGGGGCCCGGCGGGGACGGCGTCGCGCGTCCTGTGCCGCGGCCCGCCGGCGCCGCGCCGCGGTCAGGCCGCTCGCGCTCGCATCGCGGGACCCTTGCATCGCGCCGGCCCCTGGTGTCGAGTGGCGCCGATGGGCATCCAGACCCAGTCCGCGCTCATCGCGGCCATCCTGTTGTTGGCGCTGGGCATCAACGTGGCCTTCCAGGAGCGCCGCGTCGAGCACCGCGTGGCGTTCACCGCCTGGGTCGGCGGCGCCTTCTTCTACAACCTCACGTGGTTCCTGCACGCGGTGTCGGGCAGCGACTTCTGGCGCCGCATGCTGTTGCTGGCGGGGGTCGTGTTCGCCCAGGCCTGCCTGCGCTTCTTCGCGCGCTATCTGCAGCGCACCTTCACGGCGGCGCGCACGGCGGCCAACGTGATGACGGCCGTGTGCGCCGTGCTGATCGTCACCGACCTCGGGGCCGCGTCGTGGGCGGGGTGGCCGGTCGCGGCGCTGGCCTTCGGCACCTACGCCTACTGCCTCTGGCGCCTGTACCTGGTCTATCGCGCCGCGCCGGGGCGCGTCGAGGCCGTGAGGCTCGGCTACCTGGTGGTCGGCGGCGCCATCTCGCTGGTGTTCAGCGCCCTGGATCTGCTGCCCGCGCTCAACGTCCCCTTTCCCACCCTGGGCCACCTGGTCAGCACGCTCTACATCTACTTCTGGATGCAGGTCATCCAGCGGTCGCGCCTGCTGGACTTGAAGGAGCTGCTCGGGCGGGTCCTCGGGTTGGTGATCCTGTCGGTCGCGGTGTCGGTCCTCTACACCGGCCTGGTCGTCTGGGTGGGCGAGAGCTATGGGCTGTTCTTCTTCAACACCATCGTCGCGAGCGTTGTCCTCATTCTCATCATCGAGCCGCTGAAGCGGGCCGTGGATCTGTGGCTGGGCCGGCTGTTGTTCCGCGAGACCTACGAGCTGGAGGCGCAGCTGGTGAAGCTCAAGGCCGAGCTCGCAAACGTCATCAACCTGGGCGATCTGGTGGAGCGCATGCTGCACCACCTCGAGGCGTCGAGGCGCATCACGCACGCCAGCGTGTTCATGCTCGAGGCCGGCGGCCGGGCCTACTTCCGCGCCAATGGCATCGGCCCGGTGGACACGGAGCGCCTCGACGTGGTCAAGGGGCGCGCGCTCCTCGACGCGCTGCGCCGCGAGAAGGTGCTGCTGCAAGAGAGCGTGGAGCAGCGGCTGCTCGATCAGGGTGAGGCCGCCGAGCGCTCCCCCGAGCGCACGCGGCTCGACGACGTCCGTCGCCAGATGACCGCGCTGCACGCGGGGCTGGCCTTCGCGTTCGTCAGCGGCGACCGCCTGCTCGGCTTCCTGACCGTCAAGGACGAGCGCACCCGCGAGGCCTTCTCGAGCGCCGAGATCGGCCTCATCGCCGGGGTCACCGCGCAGGCCACCGCGATCATCGAGAACTCGGAGATCATCGAGCGTCTGCAGGAGCGCGACCGCCTGTCGGTGATCGGCGAGATGGCCACCGGCATGGCGCACGAGATCCGCAACCCGCTCGGCGCCATCAAGGCCGCCGCCCAGCTGCTCGATCCCGCCGACATGGCGGACGAGGAGGCCGAGTTCGTCGAGGTCATCATCGAGGAGACCAACCGGTTGAACACGGTGCTGAGCCAGTTCCTCGACTACGCGCGGCCCTACAAGGGGGCCACCGAGACGGTCGATCTGAACCGCATCATCGAGCGGTTGGCGATGCTGATCGGCGCCGAGGAGCATGATCCGCCGATCGAGGTGGCGCTTCGACCGGCGAAGGACCTGCCCCCCGTGGTGGGCGACCCCGACCAGCTGTTGCAGGTGCTGCTGAACCTGAGCCGGAACGCCTTCGACGCGATGCCCGGGGGCGGGACGCTGACGCTCGAGACCCGGCGCGAGCGCGATCCGGCGCGGCCGGGGCGCTTCCTGGTCGAGGTGCGGGTGGCGGACACCGGCGAGGGCGTGCCCGACAGCGTCCGTTCCAACCTCTTCATCCCGTTCTTCACCACGCGCAAGAAGGGGACGGGGCTCGGCCTGGCCGTCAGCCAGCGCATCGTGCAGCGCCACGGAGGCACCATCCACGCGGACAGCCAGGTCGGGCGCGGCACCACGATGAGCTTCGCGCTGCCCGCGCAGGAAGACTTCGACGCGTTGACGGGCGAGCACCGCCGGCTGCTCGCGGCCGAGACCGCGTGAGCGCGCGCGTCGTCGCCGGGCGCGCCGGCGGGCGCCGACTGGAGGTGCCGAAGGGCGATCTGGTCCGGCCGACGAGCGACAAGGTGCGCGGCGCCCTCTTCAATGCCCTGGCCCACGCCCTGGGCGATCACTGCGTGGGCGCGCGGGCGCTCGACCTGTTTGCCGGCGCCGGCACGCTCGGCATCGAGGCCTGGAGCCGGGGCGCCGCCCACGTGACCTTCGTCGAGCGCGACGCCAAGGTGGCGGCCGTGCTGCGGCGCAACGTGGAAGCGATCGATGTCACCGGTGAGGTGCGCGTGCGGTCGGTCGAGGCCTACCTGAAGGGGCCTGCCTCCGCCTTTGACCTGGTGTTGCTGGATCCGCCCTACGCGGCGGGCGCGGTGCAACCCACCGTCGACGCGCTGTTCGCGGGGGGTTGGCTCGCGGCCGGCGCCCTGGTATGCGTCGAGCACGCCGTGCAGGCGGCGCCGCAGCCGCCGACCGGCGCCGAGAGTCTCTGGGCGCGCACCTACGGCGGCACCGCGCTGGCAGTGCTGCGCGCCCGCTGAAGCGAAACCCGCCGCCTCCCAAGGAGCCCCGTGCGCAACGTCGCGATCTACCCCGGCTCGTTCGATCCCATCACCTGCGGTCACGTCGACATCGTGCAGCGGGGCCTCAACGTCTTCGACCGCATCGTCGTGGCCATCGCGGTCAACCCCCGCAAGCAGACCACCTTCGACGACGATGAGCGCGTGGCGATGATCTGCGAGGCCTTCCCCGACGATCCGCGCGTCGAGGTGGTCTGCTTCACCGGCCTGCTGGTGGACTACTGCCGACGCCGCGGCATCAAGACCGTGCTGCGCGGGCTGCGCGCGCTCAGCGACTTCGAGTTCGAGTTCCAGTTGGCCAGCATGAACCGGCGGCTCACCGACGAGGTGGACTCCATCTTCATGATGACGAGCGACGAGCACTTCTTCGTGTCCTCGAGCCTGGTGCGCGAGGTCGTCCAGAACGGCGGTGACGTCACCGGGCTGGTGCCGGAGCCGGTGCGGCGGCGGCTGCTCGCGCGTTTCCCCCCGCCCCCGGTGACCTGATCCCCCGTCCCCCCGCGCGGCCAGACATTTCGTCATTCCCCGACCTTGCGTTACGTTTCGGCCGACCAGGAGGCTGTTGCGCTGGCGAATCGATCCCCCGCGCTGATCGGCAGTGGGCTGAGCCTCGGCGGGCTGAGCCTCTGCGGGCTGAGCCTCTGCGGGCTGAGCCTCTGCGGCTGCCTGTTGCCCGTGCCCATCAACGCGCCCCCTGCCGAGGTGAACTACCCGCCGTTCCAGGATCCGACGCAGGTCGACCCTTCGCCCGCGCGCACCGTGACCTACGATCCGGAGACGGGCGACGCGCTGGTGTTCCGCACCGGGCCGCTCGACGACCCCAACGAGGATGACCGCTTGTTCTGGCGGTGGTTCTTCAACTACCAGCCGTCCGCCAACTACGTCCTGGTCTTCGAGGAAGGGGCGGCCGAGGGCCGGTCGCCCGATCAGCTGTTGAACGGCCTGGAGTTCCCGCTCAACCCGTGCCCGTTCCCGCCCCCCTTCTCCTCGCCCGAGCCGGTCGAGCGGGTCGATCTCATCGTGTCGGATCGACCCTTCGTCGACTCCCTCGACGAACCGCCGGGGACGCCGAACCCGAATCAGGTGTTGCCCGAGGACGCGCGCGCCTTTCGGCTGACCTGGTTCGTGCTGATCGATCGCGGCAAGTGCCCGTGAGGGTCGCACTCCTGCTGCTGACCGCGCTCGGGGCGCTCGCCGCCTGCGACGACGAGGCCAACCCGCCCGAGCACCCGTTGGCGCCTGGCTGCCGGCGCGACGCGGACTGTCCGCAGGGCCTGCAGTGCGGCGAGGGGGCCTGCGTCGGCGGCCCCGCGCCGGCCTGGACGTTGACGCTGAGGCTGACGCCCAAGGCCGACAGCCTGCTCGCGCCGGTGGAGGTCGCGGGCATCTCCCTGGCGGATGGGCCGCTCACGCGGGCGGCGGACATTCGCATCGCCAACCGCTTCGTCGTCACGGGGCGCGCCCACACCGCCGACGGGACCGATCTGGCCGTGCAGGTGACCGCCCGCCCTGCCCTGCCCGAGGCCTTGACCCGAAGCCCCCTCACCTTCAACAGCGCGCCCGCGCAGGGCGCCGGGCAGCCACGCTTCACCTTCAACTGGGCGAAGCAGTGGCCCAAGCTGGGCGGCGGGCAACGCTCGGTGTTCTATGCCTTGAAGCTCGTGCCGGTCGACGGCGATCGCTTTCCGCCGCTGGCCGGCCCCACCCTGCCGGGCGAGACCGACGGGCACGTCCAGACGATCGACCTCGCGGGCGAGGCCGACATGCCGATCGTCCTCGGCGAGGTGCTGCTGAGCGCGGCGGCGCCCAACCCGCTGCGCGGCATGGCCGTGTTCGCGGTCGACGCCAGCGCGCAACAGGTCAGCACGCGGGCCACCGTGGACGAGAACGGGCGCTTCGCGCTGCGCTTCTGGCCCAGCGAGGCGCCTCGCACCGTGACCCTGCGGGCCCGCCCGACGGAGGCCTCGGGACCCTTGCCCGATCTGGACCAGATGGTCGAGGTGCCCGGCGCGCCGCAGGATCCCCCGCCCTTCGTGCGCCTCCTCGCGAACCTGACCGCCCCCTCCTTCGAGTTGACGGGGATCGTCGGCCCGGACGCGCCGGTGGACAACGCGACGCTTCGTTTCCGAGCACCGGTCGGCGGCGGCACCTACCGCGTCGACGCCCGCACCGACGCGCAGGGACACTTCAGCGTGCTGCTGTACCCGGGCGACTACGTGATCGACGTCCAGCCGCCGGCCAACACCACCACATACAGGCTGGCGCGCGTGCGCCGCGCCGTCGCGGAGGGCGACTCGCTGACCTTCGTGCCGCAGCAACGCCCCCTGGTGAGCGGCGTGGTGTTCGATCCGGCCGGCGTGCCCTTGGGCGGCGCCCGGATCCAGAGCAGGCTGTCCAAGCAGGCCTTCGCGGATCCGACCCTGGCCCTGCCCACCGACGAGCCGCCCCCGCGAGGGCTCGAGACAGCGACCGCCGAGGATGGCAGCTTCGCGCTGCAGCTCGATCCGGGCGCCCAGGTGCTGACGGTGATCCCGCCGCCCGACACGGGGCTCCCCACCGTCGAGCAGGTGGTCCAGGTGCCGGCGCTCGAGGGAAGCGTCACCACCAGCGTGCAGGTGCCGCCGGCCGCGGCGCTGGTGGTCGTGATCACCGACCGCGACGGCGAGCCGGCGCGCGGCGTGGCGGTCGAGGCTTGGCGGACCGACGGCGAGGAGCGCCGCGTGGGCCAGGGTACGACCGACGACCGGGGCCAGCTCACGGTGATCGTCCCGAACGTCGAGTAGGGGCTCTTCGCGCCACCCACGCCAGGCGCGCCCGAAACCAGCGGCCAGCCTCCATCGCGCCGGACCACAGCCTCGATTGCGGGCGGAGCCGGGCTTCGCTACCCTGCCCCGTCTCCGCCGCCCACGGCGGTTCGTTCAACCTCGGCAGAGGGCAGGAATCCAATGCTATACGAGGGCCAAGCCATCCAGGTGTCCGTGAGCGACGGCGTCGCCGTGCTCGTTTTCGACAACAAGGCCGAGTCGGTCAACAAATTCGACCGGCGCACGCTGGACGAGCTGGGCGCCGCCACCCAGGCCATCGCGGCGGCCACGGGCGTACGCGGCCTCGTCGTCGAGAGCGCCAAGGACGCCTTCATCGTGGGGGCCGACATCACCGAGTTCGGCGCAGCCTTCGCGCTGTCGGACGAGGAGTTGCTCGGCTGGATCGCCGAGGCGAACGCGCTGTTCACCGCCGTGGAGGATCTGCCCTTCCCCACCGTGACGGCGATCAACGGCACGGCGCTGGGCGGCGGCTTCGAGATGGCGCTGGCCACCGACTATCGCGTGATGTCGACCAAGGCCACGCTGGGGCTGCCCGAGACGCGGCTGGGCATCATCCCGGGCTTCGGCGGCACGACGCGCCTGCCACGGTTGATCGGGGCCGACAACGCGATCGACGTCATCGCCTCGGCCCGCACCGTGAAGGCCGACGAGGCCCTGAAGATGCGCGCGGTCGACGGCGTTGTCGCCCCCGAGAAGCTGAGCGCCGCAGCGCGCGCGCTGCTCGGGCGGGCCATCGCCGGCGACTTCGACTACCAGGCCCGGCGCGCCCAGAAGACCGGCAAGCTGAAGCTGCCCATGATGGAAAAGATGATGGCCTTCACGACGGCCAAGGGCTTCATCAAGGGGCAGAGCGGCGGGCACTACCCGGCGCCCGTGGAGGCCGTCAGCGTGATGGAGAAGGCCGCGGATCTGAGCCGCGACAAGGCCCTGCTCGTCGAGCACAAGGGCTTCGTCAAGGTGGCCAAGACCACGGTGGCGCAGAGCTTGATCGGGCTCTTCCTCAACGACCAGCTGATCAAAAAGAAGGGCAAGGCCTACGGCAAGATCGCGCGCCCCGTCGAGCACGCGGCGGTGCTGGGCGCCGGCATCATGGGCGGCGGCATCGCCTATCAGTCGGCGTCGAAGGGCGTCCAGATCCTGATGAAGGACATCCGGGAGGACGCCTTGGCGCTGGGCCTCGGCGAGGCGAGCAAGCTGCTCGGCAAGCTGGTCGATCGGGGGAAGATGGACACGGTCACGATGGGCAAGACCATCGGCCTGATCCGGCCCACGATGTCCTACGGCGACTTCGGCAACGTCGACCTGGTCGTCGAGGCGATCGTCGAGAACATCAAGATCAAGCAGGCGGTGCTGTCCGAGACCGAGAAGCACGTCAAGCCCGGCACCGTGCTGGCCTCGAACACGTCGTCGATCTCGATCACGTTGCTCGCCGAGGCGCTGGCGCGGCCCGAGGACTTCTGCGGGATGCACTTCTTCAACCCGGTGCACCGCATGCCGCTCGTCGAGATCATCCGCGGCGCGAAGACGAGCGAGGCGGCCATCGCCACCACGGTCGGCTACGCGACGCGCATGGGCAAGACGCCCATCGTGGTCAACGACTGCCCGGGCTTCCTGGTCAACCGCATCCTGTTCCCCTACTTCGCGGGCTTCCAACTGCTGGTGAACGACGGCGTGGACTTCGCGGCCATCGACAAGACGATGGAGAAGTTCGGCTGGCCGATGGGGCCGGCCTACTTGCTCGACGTGGTCGGCATGGACACG
>CALBMW010000634.1 GCA_937896275.1 uncultured Myxococcales bacterium | reverse complement strand
CGGGGTAGAGCACCCAGACGCTCCCCACCAGCGGCGCCGGATCGCCGCGGCGGCCAATGGCCTCGCCATACTTCAACCAGATGTCCTCGAGCGCGCTCCAGGGGGCACGATCGAGGCGGGCGCGGTCGCGGCGGTGCTTAGCGTCGAAGACGTGCAGCTCGACGGGGTGGCCCGCCTTCTCGTGCACCAGCACCGCGTCGGGTTGCAGGGGGGCCCCGCCGGTGAGGCGGGCGAGCGGGCTGTCGTCGGCGAGGAACGGGATCCACGGCTCGTAGAGCAGCCGCCAACGCGCGTCGCCCGCCGTGACCGCCCAGATCTCGCCGCGCGGCAAGCGCACGAACCAGCCGTCCTGCACGCGCGTCAGGTCGCGTTCGAGCGTGCCGCCGAAGCGCCGGCACAGGGCACCGGCGAGGGCCACCACCGACCACAGCTCGTACAGATCGTCGAGGTTGAGCGCGGGGGCGAACACCTGGCCGGCCTCGATCGGTCCCAGCTCGGCCAACGCGGCGTCGACCCGATGCAGCTGCCAATAGCCGGGGTGGCGGGCCACGTTGGCGGTGCGCGGCAGGCGTGGCGCCGAGCGCAGCCCCGCGGGCAGGCCCAAGCGCGCGGGGGCCAGATCCAGCTCCTCGCGCAGGTGGTCGACCCGGGTCAGCCGCTCGCCCACCGCCGTGAGGCGCGGGGCGTCCTGCTCGGCGAAGAGGTTGGAGCGCTCGGTCAGGAAGGCCTCGCGCGCGGGTCGCCCCTCGAGCAGCCGGGTCCGCTCGCCCACGAGCCGCTCCCCGACCACCGACACCGCGTCGCGCAGCCGCGCGAGCAACCCGACGACCCCCCGATTCTCGACCAGGTCCAGGTCCATCGCGACCTGCCGCTCGACCATCGCGACGCGCCCGCTGGCCTCGATGCGCGCGGCCGCCGGGCTGCGCGCCAGCCACCGCAGATCGCGCGCCCGGATCCGCGGGGCGCGCGCCGGGACCGCCCGCACCCGCTCTCGCTCGCGGTGGATGGGGCCGTTGCGGATGGACGGCGCCACGCGAGCCAGCACGCCCACCGCCTGCTCGAGCCGGCTGAGCAGAACGTCGGGGTGCACCGGGCCACCACCCGCGCCCGCCACGTCGCGCTCCGCCGAGCCGCCCAGATCGCTGGCCAGGCCCTGGGCCACCCGCTCGAGCGCGGCCACCATCTGCCGCACCGCGGCCTCGTCGAGCTTGGTGGGGCGCACCGCGAGCCACGCCCGCAGCGGGGGCTCGGCGCCGTCCTCCACCACCACCGGTACCCGCCCCGCCGCCGCGCTGAGCCAGGTGGGATCGACCCAGGTGGCCCGCCCGTCGGCGTCGCCGGTCAGCCGCAGCCGCGCCCGCCCGGCCCGCAGCGTGATCACCGCGTGTGGCGCCAGGCCGATCACCCGGATCTCGACCCGCTCGCCCCCGTGTACGTCGACGGGCAGCGGCGCGCGCCCGCGGTCCACCATGTACAGCCGCGTCCCCACCGCGATCTCGAGGGCGTGGTGCGCCGGCTCATCCATGGAAGAAGTCGTAGAAGTGGCCGGCCAGGGCGCCCCGCTCGCGCATCCGCTCACAGCGGGCGGCCGAGCGCTCCCAACCCTGTCGGCGAAGCAGGCGCGCGAGCTGCTCGAAGCTCTCACCCACGTGCTCGCCCACACCCCGCAGCCCAGGCAGCACGCGCTGCGACAGGCAGTAGTCTTCGGCCACTCGACGCGGCAGCAAGCCGTCGCTCGCGGCCAGGTAGGCCTCGACCCCGCGCACCGTGCGCGGCGTCGGCGCCCCGTCCACGCGGTGCTTCAACAGCAACTCGAAGACCTCGATCAGCGGCCCCAGATCAGGCCTCGGCAGGCGCCCGACGTGCGCCACCAGCGCCGCCCAGTCCAGCGCCTCGGCCGCGAGCGGGGCCTTGGGCGGCGGGTGCAGCAGCTGCTCGAGCGCGGGCTCGACCCACACGACCGCGGATCGGCTCAGGAAGCGCGGGGACAGCCGCTCGACGGTGTCGTCCACGTTGACCGTGCCCACCAGCCGCACGTTGGACCCCAACCGCACCCGGGACGGGTAGCGACCCGCGTTGGCCGGCGCCAGCCCCTCGTCGTAGAGGTGCACGACCGGCGCGCGATCCTCGAGCGCGCTGATCACCCGGCTCAGGTAGTGCTCGGGTGAGGCGAGGTTGAGCTCCTCGAGCAGCACCGCGAAGAGCGCGCCGTGGCCCTCGCGCGCCGCGTGCTCGGCGCGCAACAGCAGCTCCACCAGGCCGTCGGTCGACGGCATCCACTCATCGCGCTGGGGGTGCCAGTACCCGAACAGCGCGGTGTCGTCGTGCCAGTCGCGGCGCACGACCAGCTCGCGGTAGCGATCCGAGTCCCGATGCGCGCCCAGCTGGCCCAGCACATCGCGCGCGAGCGTGCTCTTGCCCACGCCCGGCGGCCCCGCCAGCAGCGTCCAGGGGCTGGTAAGGACGGTGAGCAGCAGGTTCTGCACGTCGTGCGGCTCCCAGCCGCTCATGCGCGGGGCGAGCTCGGCGCCCACCGCGGCGATGGACGCCGCCGGGCGGAGCGGATCGAAGGTCGCGCTGAGGGGAGCCTGCCGCGCCACCGAGCCCTGTGGGCGTGCCCCCACGCCCGCGTTCGCCCGCCCGTCACCGAAGAGCTCCGCCAGCAGCCGGGTGCGCGTGTCGCCCCGCAGCGACTCGAGCGCGTCGACCTCGTCCCGCAGCGTCGCCAGCGCGCGCTCGAGGCGGTGCCGCTCGTCCACCTCGGCCGTCCGCAGGCCCTCGATCTCGACCTCGAGGCGGGCTCGCTCCGACCCCGCGTCGGCCCGCAACACCTCGATCTCACGGTCGATCTCCGCCCGCGCGCGCTCGGCGTAGCGCTCGGCCGCGCGTGCCACCTCGCGCCGACCCTCGTCGGTCGCGAGGAAGCGCTCGGCCGCCCGCTTGCGCTCCTTGACCAGCCAACGGCTCGTCTCGATGAGCGCCGACAATCGCCCCATGCGCTCGCGCCGCAGCTCGTCGGGCAGCGCGTCGAGCTCCAGGGCCAGCACCGACAGGCGCTCCGGGTCGACCTCGTCCAAGCCCTCGACCAGCCGCGCCAGCCAGTGATCCGCCTCGCCGGGCGGCAGGCGGTCGACCGGCGTCGCCCCCAAGTCCACCAGCGTCTGCAGATCGGGCGGTCCGTGCACCAGCACCCGCCGCCGACGCCCGGGCAGGGACACCTCGATGCGACCGAACAGCGGATCGAAGGCCTCGCGCGCCAGCTTCGCCTCGAAGCTTCGCTCGGCCGGCACGAGCCGCCCCTCGACGTTGAGGCGCGAGGGCCCCAGCACGTGCCCGTCGACCTCGACGAAGAGCGCGTCGGAAGGATCGGGCAGGTGCCCGAAGTCGACCGCGTCCCAGGGCGCCTCGGGATCGGGCCGCTCGATGAGATCGGCCAAGAGCCCACTCGTGAGGGGATCGGGGGCCTCCTCGAGTCGGAGCGCGCCCGCCAACGGGCCACCCTCGGGCACGTGCTCGGGGCGCACAACGACCAGCGCGCCCGCGACCATCTCGACGCCGGGGGGGGTGAGCAGCAGCTCGCCGGGGACGCGCACGGGCGCGAAGGTCACGCCGGTCGTGAGCCAGCACACCGGCACGATGGCCAGGCCGCCGGGGCCCGCCCCCTCGGCGACGACGCCCAGCACCGGCTCGCGGAAGGGCGCGTCGGCGTCCAGCGCCGCGAGCAGGGCCTCGAGCCCTTGCAGCTGTCCGTCGAAGGCCAGCTCGATCTCGGCGCGGCGGGCGATGCGGTCGATGAGCAGCTGCAGCGACCGCCGCTCCTCGGGGTACAGCCCGCGATGGGCGTTGACGCGGTCGAGCGCTTCGCGCAGCCGCGGCGTCAGGCGCGCCTCGACGTTGCGGGCCAGCGCCTTGATCGCCTCACGGGCCTCGCCGAGCGCCTGGCGCCCCAGCACCAGGGAGCGGGGCAGGGCCTCCGCCGCGTTGCGTAGGCGACCGGCGGCGGCCGTGCGCTCGCTGGGCGGCAGGCGATCCGCCTGGGTCCGCAGCTCGACCAGCTCACCCCCGAGCCGCTCCTGGGCCTCGGCGTGGGCGGCGATCAGGCGCTCGTGCCAAGCGGTGAGCGCGTCGAGCTCCGCCGCCGGCCCACCCACCGCAGCCGGCTCGGCGATGGGCGCGTCGGTGGGCAGCAGGCTGGCGCGGCTGAGCGCCGTGTAGAGCTCGGCGGCGCGGTCGAAGAGGTCCTCGCGTTCGACGTTCTGCTCATCGGTGCGGATGAAGTCGCGGGCCAGCCGCACCCACTCCGAGGCCTTGACCACGTCGAAGGCGTCGAGGCGCTCGGTCGCCTCGCGGAGCGAGGCCTGCGCGTCCGGGATGCCGCGGCCCCGTGCCCGCGCGCGCAGCGATTGCACCTGCTGGCGCAGCGCGTCGAGGGTGCGCTCGGCCCCAGCGGCCCACGCGGGCGCCGGCTGATCGGGGGCCGCGGCCTGGGCCTCGCGCGAGAGCGGCAGCATGCGCACCCAGACCGGCTCGGCGAGCCCGTCGGCCGCGCGCAGGGCGCGGAGCGCGTCGGCCGCGTCGAGCAGCGGCCGTGGTCCGTTGACGTTCCAATCCAGGTCGCCGACCAGCGCCAACGCGACCGGCGCCGCGTCGCCCAGCGCGTCCTCGAGCCCGCGCCGCCATCCGGGCGGCAGCGGCGTCTGCGGCGGGCGGCCGGTGGTCCACCGATCCACCAGCGCGCGCACGTGATCCTGCAGCGCGCTCATCGCGCGGACCAGCGGGTGCCACACCTTGACCTTGGTGAGCAGCTGCTTCCCGACGCGCACCTCGCTGGCCCAGACCTCGACGTCCTCGTCCAGCAGCCGCAAATCGGTCGGCGCGGCGCTCTGGCCCTGCCGCGCGGCCTGCAGCACGTGCATCGCCTCGCTGCGCGCCTCGCCGTAGAGCGTCGGCGCCGGCGCCACCTTCAAGTGGGGAATCTTGCGGGGATCGAGCAAGGCCTCGAGCGCGTCCCGGGCGGCCGCGAAGGCCACCGGTCGACGCAGCGCCACCAGCGCCGGATCGGCGCCCTGATGATCGAGGACGCCCCGCATCGCCGCACCGAGCGCGCCCGGGAGGATGTGCTCGATCTGCCACGCGGCGCCGACCACGTCGCGCCCGGTGGTGGCGGCGAGCCACCAGTCGATCACCTGCGCCAGGGCGCGCGCCCGCCCGCCCGCGGCGTAGGCCTGCCGCACCGCGTCGGCGAACCAGGCCATGCAGTGCCCGCGCTCACCGTGCTCGGTGTCACCCACCCAGACGAAGCGGTGCGCCGCCCCCGCGAGCCGCTCGAGCGCCCAGCGCGTCACAGCCTCGTCGGGCGGCCCGCTGCCCGTCACGAACTCTTGCCACTGCGCCATCGGTGCTCCCCCAGGCCCCCGCCGGCGAGGTTAGGACGGGCGGCTGACGAAGGCCAGCGCGCCGACCCGACTCGGATCAACTAGGATTCGCCGCCTTCACACCTGGAGCCGCCCATGAAGTTCTTCATCGACACCGCCGACATCGCCGAGATCCGCGAGGCCAACGCCCTCGGCCTCCTCGACGGGGTCACCACGGACGCAGGCCTCGTAGCCCGCACCGGCCGCCGCTTCCGCGACGTGCTCGACGACATCCTCGCCGAAGTCGACGGGCCGATCTGCGCCGAGCTGGCGGCGACCGATCACGCCGGCATGATCAAGGAGGCCAAGCGGCTCGCGAACCTGCACGAGAACATCGTGGTGAAGATCCCGCTGACCCTCGACGGCTTGAAGGCCACGCGCTGGTGCACCGACAACGGCATCGCGACCAACGTCACCCTGTGCTTCTCGCCGGTGCAGGCGCTGCTGGCGGCCAAGGTCGGCGCCCACTACATCAGCCCCTTCGTCGGGCACCTCGACGACGTCGGCGCGGACGGCATGGGCCTCGTCGAGCAGATCATCGAGAGCTACAACACCTACGACTTCGACACCGAGGTGCTGGTCGCCGGCGTGCGCAGCCCGATGCACATCGTCGAGGCCGCCCGGATGGGCGCCGACGTGGCCGCCATGCCCTTCAGCGTGCTCCAGCGGCTGGCCAGCCACCCCCTCACCGAGGCCGGCCTCGCGCAGATCGCGGCCGGCTGGGACGCGGTGCCGAAGTAGACGCTCACCAGTAGTCCGCCCGCACCGCGCAGTCCCCGCGCACGCGACACAGGCAGGCGATGCGCTGATCGCCCGGATCGTCCAGGCGCGCCAGCAGCGCGGCCTCCGCGGCGTCGATCGGCGACACGTCCCCCCGCACGCGCAGGCGGCACGCCACGCAGATCCCCTGTCCCCGGCAGGCGTAGCCGATCGGTCGGCCCGCGCGCAGCACCGCCTTGAGGAGCGGCGTCCCGGCGGCCACCTCGAGGACCGCGCCGTCGGGCTCGAAGGTCACCGTGGGCACGAGGATTCCCGTGTGATCTCGAACACATCCAGCAATCCAGGCGGCCCGATGTTGCCGGCCCGCGTGCGCCACGCGCGGCCCACCAGGCGGCCGCCCACGGCCTCGATCTCGACCATGTGGTGGGCCGCGCTGAAGATCCGGCTGGCCGCCTCATCTGCGACGGCCACCGCCGGATCGACGCGCCGCGAGAGCCCGGGGACGGGCACGGTGAAGGTGGCGGCGCCGCCGCTGACCACGTAGGTCACCCCGTCGGTGGCCGCGACGCAGCGGCGCGACGGGCCGAGCCCCAGCGACGGGCAGAAGCGTTCGTAGTCGTGGTCGTGGCCCGACAGCACCAGCGCCACGTCGTGCCGCTCGAGCAGCGGGACCAGCGCGGCGACGAGGCCCCGATCGTCGCTCCCGTGGTTGCCGCGCGACCACACCGGGCGGTGCATCGCGACCACCCGAAAGGGCGCCTCGGCGGCCGCCGCCAGCGCCGCCTCGACCCGCGGCAGGCGGGCCCTCACCTCGGCGTCCGTGCCCTCGCTGTCGAAGGCGACGAGCGCGATGGGCCCCGCCCGCAGCGCAAAGACGTCGGCGGGCGCCATCCCCAGATCGGCGAAGTGCGGGCCGCGGTCGTGGTTGCCGCGCACGGCGAGCACCGGCGGCCAGGGCGGCAGGGTGCGCAGGTAGCGATCCCACTCGGCGCGGTCCTCGCCGTTCTTCACCAGATCTCCCGTGTTCAGCACGAAGAGCGGCGCGCGCGCCACGGCCTCGGCCAGCATCGGCGCCCAATAGGCCGAGGGTCCTACCCCGTCCACGCTGGCGCGGCCGTCGCCGAGCACCACGAAGCGCGCCGGGGCGCAAGGATCCTCGCGCCGCGGCCACACAGTGAAGGCGGTCCGGCCTACCCGCACCGCGCTCGAACGGTCGGCCGGCAGGCGCAGCACGCCGTCGGCGGCGGTCGTGAGCCCATCGACGGTGACCGACGCGCGGCCCTGCCAGCGAATCTGCCAGGCGCCGTCCGCCGCGAGGGTGGTGCGCACGCCCCAGGGCTCACCCCGGGGCGCCTGCACCTCGCTGCAGGCGCCGAGCGCGACCGCCAGCAGGACCATGATCCGCGCGCTCACCGTGCGCCTCCCCAGGGGCCGCGGCCCCATCCCCTTCCCGCGCGCTTTGCGCTATGGTCCGCCGATGCTCGCGACCCCCGACGAGACCGCCGAGGAGCAGGCCGCGGCCGCCCCGAGCGGTGCCGCCCCCGGCAGCCCCCCCTCGAGCAG
>CALBMW010000633.1 GCA_937896275.1 uncultured Myxococcales bacterium | reverse complement strand
CGGCCCTTCCAGACCGCGCCGCGCCCGCTGCCGATGCGCCAGGCGCTGTGCCAGAAGAGCAGCAACACCACCGCCATACCCAGCGGGAAGGTCCAGAACAGACCCCACTTGTAGCCGTGGTGGCGGTGGCCCAGGGCGTCGACGGCGAGGATGAGCGACACGGCGACCACCTCGAGCCCGATGAAGACCGGCTCGGGCGCGCCGCCGGCAGCCCAGAGCGCGAGGTTCTTGGCGAGCAGCACGAAGGGCAGCAGGCTCGACGCGAAGAGCAGCAGCGTCACGATGATCGTCGCGATCCAACTGTAGGAGAGCGCGGGGAAGAGGTTCTTGGTCCAGCCCTGCCAGATCTCACCGAAGCCGGTGTACATGCGGCAGGCGAAGACGCTCGGGGCGTAATAGAGGCGATAGGGCACCTTCTCGGCCTTGGCGCGCTTCGCGAAGTCGACGTCGTCGAGGACGCTGCCGCGGATGGCCTCGTGGCCGCCGAGCGCGTCATAGGCCGCGCGTCGAAAGAGCAGGCACTGCCCGTTGGCGAGGGCGCGCTCGTGCTCGGGATCGTTCACCTCGTGCAGGGGGTTGCCCCCGGCGATGACCGCGCCGATGCGGGTCTGCACCACACGCTCCCAGAAGGACTCGACCACCAGGCGTCCGAGGCCGCTGGCCATGCCGGCGCCCTGGGCGTGCGCGCGCCCGACGAGGCGGCGGCCGCCGCTCGGATCGAGGGTGACGTCGGCGTCGACGAACCACAGCCAGTCGCCGTCCGCGTGCTGCTGCGCGAGGTGCAGGGCGTGCGGCTTGCCCAGCCAGCCGGACGGCGGATCGGCGCCGGCCACGAGGACCACGCGGGCGTCGGCGGCCGCCAGCCTCTCCAGGATCTCGCCGGTGCCGTCGGCGGAGCGGTCGTCGACCACCACGACCTGCAACCGCCCGGGCCAGTCCAAGGCCAGGGCCGAGCGCACGCAGCGCTCGATGTTGGATGCCTCGTTGCGCGCCGGGATGACGATGGACAGGGACGGCGCGGGGTCGGGCAGGGGATCGGGCGGCGCGTCGCCCGACAACGTGAACTCGGGCGGCTGATCGGCGCCGCGCAGCATCTTCACCAGGGACGAGAGCCACGCGAGGATCAACAGCGCGAGGCCCGCCACCGACAGCCAGAACGTCACCGCGGGGGCCTCCGTCGACCGGTTGGAGTCGGCGCGATGGTAGCCGCGCGCGGCCCCGCATTCCAGCCGGACGGCGGGCGGCTCGACCGCTGCTCGCGGGGCGGGCGGCGTTGGTTTACGCCAGCCGGGGGGGTGGGTTATGGTGCCGCCCATCGGCGGCGCGCCTGCGTCGCCGCGGGGCCTGGGGACGGCGGCGTCCCTGTTCGGCCCGACCCGTGATTGCCCGAGGGGCCAGGGGGAGACGCGATGCTTCGGGGGCGACTTCTGTGCTGCGTGGCGGTGGCGGTGGCGGCGCTGGCGCTCGCGGCGTGCGAGAGCGACAAGTCGCTGAACGACGCTGGCGCCGGTGGCGCGGGGGGGGTGCCGGGCCAGGGGGGCGTGCCGGGCCAGGGTGGCGTGCCCGGCCAGGGTGGCGTGCCCGGCCAGGGTGGCGATCGGGGCGTGGGCGGTGAGCCCGACCGACCCGACGTGGGTCCCTCGGTGCCGGCGTGCCGTGACGGCGTGGACAACGACGGCGATGGCCGCGTCGATCTGGACGACCAAGGCTGTGACGGGGCCGACGATCGCGACGAGACGAACGCCGAGGCCTGTGACGATGGCATCGACAACGACGGCGACGGTTTGACCGACTTTCCCGCCGATCCCGGCTGCGGATCGGCGGTGGACGGCAGCGAGGACAACCCGCCCGTGCCGCCGGAGTGCAACGACGGCATCGACAACGATCGCGACGGCCTCTACGACGAACAGGACGACGGTTGCACCTCGGCGGTCGACGAGACCGAGGGCGCGCCCGACGAGGGGACCACCCCCGCCTGCAACAATGGTCTCGACGACGACGAGGACGGGGAGATCGACTTCCCGCAGGATCTGGGCTGCAGCGCGGGCGGCGACGACACCGAGCGCAGCCCGCCCAGCCTGCCCGCCTGCGCCAACGGCCTCGACGACGACGGCAACGGGCGCATCGACTATCCCGACGATCCGGGCTGCGCCGGGCGCGGCGATCGCGACGAGAGCCCCAAGCCGGTCACGCCCGACTGCGCCGACGGCGTCGACAACGATCTGGACGGCCACGTCGACTTCCCCGACGACGACGGCTGCGTGGCCGCCTCGGACTACAACGAACGCGGCGCCTGCGGGAACCGCTACGACCCGCCACGCCTCAGCGACGGCGAGCCCTTGCTGCTCGACACCTCGCGCGGGGTGTTCCTGACCCAGGGCTCGTGCGGCGGGCAAGGCAGCCCTGAGTTGGTGGCGCTCTACCGGCTGACCGAGACCATCGAGGCGCTCGAGGTGAGCACCATCGGCGGCGAGACCAACGTAGTGACCACGCTCTACGTGCGCCGCGAGGGTTGCCTGGACGCCGGCACCGAGGTCGCGTGCCAGACCCAGGCGCCGCGCGCCACGCCGGGGCACAGCCTGCGGGTCGAGGCGCCGGTGCCCGGTGACTACTACGTCTTCGTCGACGGCGTGGCCGGGGCCGGCGGTGTGGTGTCGCTCACCGCGACCGAGGTTCCTCTCGCGGCTTGCCTCAACGGCGAGGACGACGACCTCGATGGCCGCGCCGATTATCCGGCCGATCCGGGGTGCGACGCCCCCTTCGATCGCGACGAGACGACCGTCGCGCCGACGGCGTGCAGCAACGACGCCGATGACGACGAGGACGGGCTGATCGACTTCCCCCTCGATCCGGGCTGCCCCAGCGCGGCGAGCGACACCGAGGTCGACGTGTGCGGGGCCGGCATCCGCTTCCGCGAGTACTTCGTGGGTGAGCCCTTCGCGCTGGGCGATCTGGGCGCCGAGGGCGCCACCAATGGTCTGGCCGGCAGCTGCGGCGGGCGCGATCACCCGGAGGTGGTGTTCCGCTATCGCAACCCCTTCAACGCGCGGATCGAGTTCAGCACGCGCTTCCCCGAGACCGAGGCGCCCGTGGCGCTCTACCTGCGGCGCGACTGCGGGGACAACAACACGCAGCTCGGCTGCGACGACGGCGCGGCCGGCGGGGCCAATGGCGGGCGGCTGGTGCTCAACGAGGCGGCGGCGGGCGACTACTTCGTCGTGGTGGACGCCAAGACCGAGGTCACAGGCACCTTCAAGCTGGCCGTCACGGTGGAGCGCCTGCCCCCCGCGTGCAGCAACACGCGCGACGACGACGGCGACGGGCTGCGCGACGCGCGGGATCCCGGCTGCCTCGGGCCGGACGACGAGGACGAGGCCGATCCGGGGCCCGATGATCCGCAGCCCGCCTGCCGAAACGGCGAGGACGATGACGCCGACGGGCTGACGGACTGGCCCTTCGATCCCGGCTGCTGGGGGATCGGCGGCGGGACCGAGGAGGATCCGGCCGTCGCGCCCGTCTGCCACAACGGCCAGGACGACGATGGCGATGGCTACATCGATTTTCCCAATGATCCAGGGTGCTTGTCGGCCGGCAGCGCGAGCGAGGTCGACGGCGGCGTGCGCCCCGCGTGCGGCAACGGGATGGACGATGACGCCGATGGTCACATCGACTATCCCTTCGATCCGGGCTGCTTCGCGCGCAGTGACGGGAACGAGTTCGACGCGCCGGCGGACCGCCTGGCGTGCAGCAACGGCGCCGACGACGACGCGGACGGGCGAGCCGACTTCCCGGCTGATCCCGGGTGCGTGTCGGCCTATGACGACGACGAGGTCGACCCTGCCGCGGCGCCCATCTGCGCGAACGGCCAGGACGACGACGGCGACGGGCGGATCGACTTCCCTCGGGAGCCGGGGTGCGAATTTGCGGCCGACGCCGACGAGGCCGATCCGATGCCGCCGCCCGTGTGCGGCAACGGCGTGGACGACGACGGTGACGGGCGTACGGACTTCCCGGACGATCCAGGCTGCGTGAGCGCCGCGGCGCGCACCGAGGGAGACGAGAGCTTCGTGATCCCGCGATGCCGTGACGGCGTGGACAACGACGACGACGGCCGCGTGGACGTGAACGACCCGGGCTGCGCGTCGAGCGACGACGATGATGAGCAGGATCCGGCGGAGGCGCCGCAGTGTGGCAATGACGCGGACGACGACGGCGATGGCCTGGTCGACTTTCCCGCCGATCCGGGGTGCGTCGCCCGAGGCGACGTGCGCGAGTCACAGGCCTGCCGCGCGGGCGTCGATGCGCAGCCCCTGGTGGCCGGGGCGGCGGCCATGGGGAGCACGACCGCCGACGGATCGGACAGCTTCGCGACGCGCTGCGGTGGGGCCGGCGCGCCCGACGCGGTCTTCCGCTACGTGCTGGCCGAGGCGGGCACGGTGACCTTCAGCGTCGCCGATCCGGGGACCGACTTCCCGGCCGTCCTCTCGGTCCTGCGCGACTGCGACGACCGGGCGTCGGTGGTGGGCTGCGCCGGGCACCTCGGGCGGCCGACCCCCACCGTGCGGATCGATGACGCCACGCCGGGCGAGTATTACGTCGTCGTGGACGGCGGTGGTCCCGAGCGCTGGGCCAGCGCCGGCGAGCCGGTGGCCTTCGAGGATCCACGCGGCTACGTGGCGACGCCGGACATCACCGACCAGTGCTGGGAGGACGGCGGCGCCGGGGCCTTCGACTGCTACGGCGACGTCATCGCGGTGACGGTCGATGGCCAGACCGCCAACGTCAGCCCACGCCTGGGCAGGCGCGACGGCATGGCGGGCGACTATGGCTTCACGGTGACCAGCTCCTTCGTCAACACCAACGTGTGGCGGCTGCACTTCGAGGCGACCAACCCCGCCGACGCGCGCCCGGTGAGCTTGCGCCTCGAGGGCAACATGGGCAGCGACGGGCGGGCGGTCAACGCGACGCCGACCGTGATGTTCGGTGGCCGCGAGGTGACCTACCTGGCGACCTCGGACAGCGCCAACGGCAACTTCACCGATCCGCCCGTCGTGCATCTCGTGCTGCCGAGCGATCCCGCGCAACTGGAGCAGGTCACCTACACCACGCGCCGCGACGACGTGACGCTCGAGGCGACCGGCGTCAGCTTGCCGCTCACGGTGTACGTGGCAGCCAGCTACGCGGATCGCGCGACCGTCATCCAGGCCATCCTCAGCGACGTCGAGATCCAGGGGACGGCCGCCGGCGCCGCCACGTCGGGCGACTTCGTGCTCACGGTCACCGAAGAGTAGGCGCGCCTCGATGAAGGTCTTCGTCGAGCCGACCGGGCGCCGCATCGCGCCCTTCGGCGATCCCGTGGCGGAGACGCCGGTCGAGAATCGCCCGCTGTCCGCGTGGCTCGACGAGGCGATCGCCGGCGCCGGGTTCACGCGGATTGACCGGCTGGAGCCGCCCTGCCTGGTGGTGCCCGACGCGCTGCTGTGCACCGCCGGCGCGCTCTCGGCGTTCGTGAACGGGGCAGAGGGTCGTGACGCCGTCTTCGTCCTGAAACGCTCGCGCTTCGGAGAGACCACCACCCCCGTGCAGCCACGGGTGGTGCCGGTGGAGGCGGGCTGGCGGTTCGAGGCGCTTCGTTTCGTGAGCGGGCGCGACGAGGCGCCGGTCGACGTCGTGGTCGACCCCGAGGAGCAGCTCATCGAGTTCCCGGTGCAGCCGCACTTCGTCGGCACCGACACGGTGTCGATGGGCATCGCGCGGCACCCCGTGATGACGCTGCACCACTGGGTGCACATCCTGTGGGCCAACCAGGTGATCGGCGGCATCGAGCTGCGGAGCACGCCGGCCTGGCGGTGGGCGCTTCGGGGCCTGTGGGCCGCGCTCCGCGCGCGATCGATCAACAAGTGGCGCGTGCTGGGCAAGCTGAACCGCATCGGCAAGGGCTGTGACATCCACCCGACCGCGATCGTCGAGGGCAGCACGCTGGGGCCCGGCTGCTCTGTCGGGCCTTACTCGCGCGTGCTGTTCAGCAAGCTCGGCGCCGGGGTCAACGTGATGCAGCATTGCTCGGTCGAGCTGTGCACCCTGGGCGACCGCGCGACCGTCAGCGAGCAGACCTGCCTGCGCTTCTCGGTGCTGTACCCCGACGCCGTCGCCAGTCAGTACCTCATGCAGCAGTGCGTGCTGGGCCGGGCGACGGTGACCACGGGCGGCTCCTTCTCGATGGACCTGAACTTCGACCAGGACATCCGCGTGCCCCTCGACGGGGCCCTGCACAGCACCGGCACGCGCTTCCTCGGTTCGGCTTTCGGGCATCGCAGCCGCGTGGGCACGGGCTTCTGGCTGGCCAGCGGCCGGATGGTGCCCAACGACTACTTCCTGATTCGCGATCCCGACAAGGTGCTCAGCAAGCTGCCCGACGGGCTGCCCGGGCGTGAGCCGCTGATCGCCGGCGAGCGCGCGCTTCGTCCGATCACGCCTGCGTCGTCGACTCGCCCTTGATCGCCAGCGCTGTCTGGTGGCCGGCGAGCCCGAGGACGCGCAGCACCGCCTGGCTGGGGATCTCGAAGACGAAGTAGAGCGCGACGAGCGCCAGGGCCAGCGTCACGTCGATCGGCGTGCGCCACGACGGCTTGCTGCCAGGGGGCGGACTGCGCAGCACCCGCGCCAGCCAGATGCCCAGGCTGGCGATGCCCTCGAGCGGCAAGAACATGGTCTGCTGGTGGACGACGCGTTGAAAGCCGGCTGCCTCCAGGGCGCGTCGCAGGGTCGTCGGGGTGAAGTGGTAGAGGTGTTGCGGGATGAGCAGCGGCAGCCAGTAGGTGCGGAAGACGCGTCGCCAAAGGCCACCGAAGTTGGGCACCTCGACGACGCAGAGTCCGCCCGGCAGCAGCAAATCGTGCGCACGCCGCAGCGCGGCGACCGGATCGGTGTGGTGCTCGAGCGACTCGAAGAAGGTGATGACGCTGAAGCGCCGGTCGCCCAACTCGACGCCCGTGAGCAGGCCCACGTGGTAGTCCGTGACGTCGCGATCGACGGCCTTCTCGATGCTGCCGGCGTCCAGATCGATGCCGCTGGTCCGGCAGCCGGTGTCCTTCCGCGCCACACGCAGGAAGCCGCCGTAGCTGCAGCCCACGTCGAGCAGGTGGTCCGCGGCGCCCAGGCGGCGCGCCTTGCGCATGACGGCGAGGCGGTAGCGCGCGATGAGTCGACCGAGGGCGCTCTCGGTCTGGAATCGGCGCATGCCCTCCTCCCCCTCGCCGGAGTAGGTGCCTTCGTAGTAGAACCCGAGGCCATCGGCGGTGGGGCGGGGCCGGGTGGCGGCCAGGCCGCAGGCGTCGCACACGTGCACTTCGAAGGTGCCGGGCTTGCGCCACACATGATCCCGTGCGCCGCGCAGGGCGAGCGTGTAGGCCGTGCCCCCGCAGATGGGGCAGGGTGGTGCTTCGAGCGGGACAGGAGCGTTCATGGGGGCGCAGCTTAACAGGTTGCCAGCCGATGCTGGCGTCCCGGTGGACGGCAGCGCCCCGAGGCGCGCGCGTCGGGCACCGTCGTGTCCCGGGGGTCGTTTCGCGTGACGGCGTTCGCGTGGGCCTTGGTGGTCGTTTGGGGCCTCGTCCTGCTGGCCGCGGCGCGGCCGGGGCTGCGCGCGCTCTCGCCCCCCACCAGCGTCGTCCCCCCCTACACGC
>CALBMW010000632.1 GCA_937896275.1 uncultured Myxococcales bacterium | reverse complement strand
GGCCAGCGAGGCCCGGTCGAGATCGGTGGGCAGATCGCCGGACCGATCGGCGCCCGCGCGGGGCGACCGGTTCCACACAAGCACCTCCACGCCCGCCCGGCGGAGGCCGTGCGCGAACGAGGCGCCGGCCGATCCCGCCCCCAGCACCCACACCCTGTCGAGCCCGTGGCGATCCGCGCTCTCGCCGTAGATCGCGCGAGCGCGCGGCGCGATCACGGGCGGCATCCAACGGAGCACCTCGGGATCGCCGTCCCCGGCCAGCGCCGCTCGCAGCGCCGTGGACGACACGTCGGGCATGGTGGGCCCGGGCCGGCACCACGGCGCCTGCGCGCACGCCGCGAGCGCCGCCTCATGGCCCGGCCGACCCAGCACCACCATCGGCCAGCGAGCCACCAGGTCATCGAAGCGATGCCAGCGATGCGACTCGGTCAGGTTGTCGGCGCCGATCACCCAGCAGAAGCTGCGCTCGGGGTGCTGACGCTCCAGCATGTCCAGGGTGTCGTAGGTTCGGCTCGGCCCCTCGCGCTCGGCCTCCAGGCGGCTGATGAGCAGCCGGCTCGAGCCAAGCCGAGCGCAGATGTCACCGAGCATCGCGCAGCGGTCGTCGAAGGACGCCATCCGCTTGCCGAAGACGTGATCGGCGGTCGGCACCAGCCAGACCTCGTCCACGTCGTCCCGGGTCAACAGGTAGGTCAGCGCGAAGACGTGCGCCATGTGGGGTGGATCGAAGGCCCCGCCATAGCAGGCGACGCGAACGCGGGGCGCGCTCAGCGGGGCACCTCGATCGTGAGCGGATCGCTCAAGTCGGCGCCGTCGGGATCCACGAAACGAACGCTCAAGGTGCGACCGGTGGCGGTCACCAGACAGCAACTCGCGGGCTCGGCGCCCTGGTCGCGCCCCCGCAGGTGGCCGGGGCTGATCAGGACGTGGCCGTCCTCGAGCTGCGCGCCGCGATGCTCGGGCGTGGCGCGCACCAGCACCGCGCCCATGGGCCGAGGGTGCGCCGGCAGGACCACGCCGACGCACACGTCGTCCCCGATGACCAGGCCGCGCTCCGCCTGGGCCTCGGACAGGGCGCACGCGTCGAGCAGCGCGTTGCGTCGCAGCTCGGCCACCGGCACCTGCGAGACGCCGTGCAGCACGCTGGCCAGCACGAAGTCGGCGAAGCCCGCCGACGTCCAGGGCACCTCCGCGGGATAGCGCTGTGCCCGGCTGCGCAACACCGCGTCGAGGTCATAGACCGCCGAGCCCACGGGCACCACGCGGCCGACATCCATCCGCTCGACGAGCATCAGCGCGACGGCCTCGAGCAGATCGAGGTTGCCGTGGGTGTTGGCCACGAAGGCGAGCTTCATCCGTACCTCAGCCAGGGCGCGCGCGCTTCGGCGAAGGCGGCGGCCTCGACCTGCCAGCCTTGCCACAGCGCGTCCACGTCGGCGCCCGCGTCGATCGCCTCGCGCGCCGCCGGGCCACCAAAGAGGAGGTCGATCGCCAGCCGATCCTGCACGAACTCATAGGCCTCGGTGCGCCAGCGCAGCGCGTCCCCGTACAGGCGGCGCACGGTGGCCAGCAGGTGCAGCCCGCAGCGCAGCGGCTCGAAGACGTCACGATCGGTGACGTGCAGCGCCACGCCGCCCACGGTCTGCCCACCGAACTTGTGGAAGGTGGGCCGGAAGAACACCGGGCGAAAGGCCACGCCGCCGAGCCCGATGTCGCCGAGCGCCCGCGCCAGCACGAAGGGATCGACGAAGTCGGCGCCGATGAGCTCGAAGGGACGCGTCGTGCCGCGCCCACAGCTCAGGTTGGTGCCCTCGATGAGGCACATGCCGGGGTAGACGATCGCCGTGTCGAGGGTGGGCATGTTGGGCGACGGCTGCACCCAGGGGAGCCCCGTCTGGTCGTGCCAGGCCGCCCGGCGCCAGCCCTCGCACTCGAGCACCTCGAAGTCGGCCCCGAAACCCTCGCGCGCGTCGAGCAGAGACACGACCTCGCCCAGGGTCAGGCCGTGGCGGGTGGGGAGCGGCCACATCCCGACGAAGCTCAGGTAGCCGGCCCCGGTCAGGCCCCCTTCCACGCGGTCGCCACCCAGCGGGTTGGGCCGGTCGAGCACCAGCACGCGCAGCCCCACGGCGGCCGCTGCCCGCAGCGCCAGGGCCGCCGTGTAGATGTAGGTGTAGTAGCGCGCGCCGACGTCCTGCAGGTCGATCACCAGCAGGTCGAGGTCTCGCAGATCGCTGCCCTGCGGCGCGAGGCTCGCCTCGTCAGCGCCGTACAGGCTACGGACCGGCGCGCCGGTCACCGGCTCGCGTACGTCCGCGTCGACCGCGATCATGTCCTGCGCGTCGGCCCAGATGCCATGCTCGGGCCCAAAGCAGCGCACAACGTCGACGCCGGCGTCCCGACACACCTCGGTCAGGTGCCGCAGGTCGCTGGCCACGCTCGCCGCGTGACACAGGAGGCCGACGCGCCGCCCCAGGAGGCGGGCGCACCCCTCGTCGGCCAGCCGGTCGATCCCCAGGCGCACGCGCACGGGACGCTCTCAGTTCATCGGGATGGGCTTGAGGGAGACACGGCCGTTCTGGTTCTCGACGAGGAACCGCACCTGACCGCACTTGTACTTGCCCTTGAGCGCCTCGGCGCTGGTCACGAGCTGGGCCGCGAACTTGTCGAAGGTGATGCCGTCGATGGGCTGCCCGTTGTGGCGCAGGCCATCGGTGTACTCCTGGAACACACGCCGCTGGTAGGTGGCCTCGTCCTCGTTGACCAAGCGCACGATCGCGGGCGGCATCCCCTCGTGATCCCCGGCGGCCACCCGGGCGATGTCGACCTGCTCCGCGTGGAAGTTGCTGCCGTCGATCTCGTCGACGAACATCCGGTCGCCCGCCCAGTGCTCGCCCTCGGTGGCGTTGTCCTCCTCGGGCAGCGGGCGGCCCGAGAGCTGACAGACCATGATGTTGAGGTTCTGCGACATGGTGCCGGGCAGGTCCTTGCCCTTGATCTCGAACCAGTAGTCCATGCTGCCGTTGATGATCTCGAGGACGCCTTGATCGATCTCCTCGAAGGGCTCGAGGTGGCGCTGGTAGAACACCAGCACCAGACCCAGCGACAGCAGGAAGCCGAGGACCGCCGCCACCGGAATCACCCACAGGACCGCCTCCGCCTGCGCGAGCGCCGCCGACAGGTTGCCCATGGTGACGAAGCCCACGGCGCTGGCGGTGGCGTAGCCTGGGATTCGCCCCGTGTAGGCCAGATAGTCATAGCCGTTCAGGGTGATGTCGTGCGGCTTCCCGTCATCGGGGGACGCGTAGAGCTTCTGGGCCGCGACCTGCTTCTGAAGCTCGGTCTCGGCGCCGGTCGCGAGCGACGAACTCTGGTTGAGCCGCGGACCCACGAAGTACGCCACCTCGGCGTCCACCAGCCCCTGGTCGCGCTTGGCCTCGGCGTCCGTCAGGCGGTAGCCGAGCACCACCGCGCCGAGGATGCGGTCCCCCGAGCGCACCGGGACCGCAGCCACGGTCATCAGCGCGTTCTCGAACTCCAGCAGATCTTTGACCGAGTCGCCTTGCTCGATCACCTGCGTCAGCGCCGGGAAGGCCTTCTTCAGATCGCCGTGCTTCTGGTCGGCGCCGAACCAGGCCGCGTCCACGGCGTCGGCCACGCCGATGCCGCGCGCGTCGACCACCTTGAAGAGGTCGGGGCGCTCGATGCGGTAGTCCCCCAACTCGGCGGAGGCCGGCACCTTGCCAGCGGCCAACCCCTCGAAGCGCGTCCGCCAGACGGCCACCTCGGCGTTCATCAGCCGGTGCACCTGATAGGCGAACTCGTCGGCGTCGGGGGGGGTGCCCTCCGCGTCGGCGAAGGCCTCGGGCCGCTTGTCGAGGATCTGCGCCATCTGGGGCCAGGACGCGACCTGCTCCGTCTTGGCCAACAGCGCGTAATCATTGAGCTGCCGAATGCGGGTGAGCGCCCGGCGCGCGATGCGCAGGCGCTGCTCCACGCGGGTTCGCGCGTCGGCTTCGACCGCCTCGGCCACGTTGACGTACACGACGGCGCCCACGCCGGCGAACACAAGGAACATCGACGCGGCGACCTTGATCCGGAACATCCGGCGACCCCCCACCCTTGAGCGCGCAACCCTTTGAAATCACTACAATGCCGCAGCGTTCCAGCGAGCGCGCGGCCATGCTAGACGGGGGCGTCCCGAGTGTCAACACCCCCGCTGGCCCTGTTTCGGCCGCCCCGCTGGCCCTGTTTCGGCCGCCCCGCTGACCCTGTTTCGGCCGCCCCGCTGACCCTGTTTCGGCCGCCCCGCTGACCCTGTTTCGGCCGCCCCGAGCGACCCTGCGAGGACCGCCCCGAGTCCCACGCCCCGGCGTCAGTCGCCGGGGTGGATCAGGGTCAGCAGCTCGCGCATCCGCGCCTCGACGTCGGTGTGCTCGACGTCGAGGACGCGGTCGAGGCTGAAGCCCTGACAGGCGAAGCTGGCCATCACCGTCCCGCTCAGGACGGCGCGGCGCAGCGTCGGGAAGTCGAAGGTGGCGACGCGCGCCAGGTGACCCATCAGGCCGGCCGCGAAGGTGTCCCCCGCCCCGGTCGGATCGACCACCTCGCGCAGCGGCACCGCGGGCACGAAGAAGGTGCCGTCGGGGTGGAACAGCAGCGCCCCGTAGGCACCGCGCTTCACCACCAGGATGCGCGGCCCCATCTCCAGGATCCGGTCAGCCGCCACGAACACGTTGCTCGTCTGTGCCAGCAGCCGGGCCTCGGTCTCGTTGATCACGAGCATGTCGAGGCGGGCCAGCACCTTCTCGAGCGCGGCGCGCTCGCCCGTGATCCAGAAGTTCATCGTGTCCGCGGCGATCAGCTGCGGCCGCTCGATCTGATCGAGCACCTGCAGCTGCAACGCCGGGTGGATGTTGCCCAAGAAGACCATCGGCGAGTCCCGGTAGTGGGCCGGGATGCGCGGGTCGAAGTGTTGAAGCACGTTGAGCTGCGTGTCGAGGGTCTCGGCGTCTGCGACCTCGTCGCTGTAGCGGCCGCTCCACCGAAAGGTGCGACCGGGCACGCGATCGACGCCATCGAGATCGACGCCCCGCGCGCTCAGCGCGTCGAGGTGCGCCTGGGGAAAGTCCTCGCCCACGACGGCGACCACCCGCACGGGCGCGAACAGGCTGGCGCTCGCGCTGAAGTAGGTGGCCGAGCCGCCGAGGCAGGATTCGCGCCGGCCGTGGGGGGTCTCGATGTCGTCGAAGGCGACGCTGCCGACGACCAGGATGGGCAGCGGCGCGTTCATCGAGCGCCCTCCTCGGGCCAGAGGTAGGGACCCACCAGCAGGTCGAGGCGGGCGCGCGCCTCGGCCGGCATGGCCTCGGGCCGGGTCATGATCGCCATCCCACCACCCAGCGCGCGGTGCGAAGGCCAGCTCACGGGGCCCAGCGCCCCGAGCGCGCGGCACGCGTTCTTGATGGCCGACTTCGCCGTCTCGACGTTGCCGTGGATGGTCGCCAGGACCGACTCCACGCTCACCTCGTCGTGGCCATCGTGCCAGCAGTCGTAGTCCGTCGAGAGGGCCAGGGTGGCATAAGCCAGCTCGGCCTCGCGCGCCAGACGCGCCTCGGGCAGGTTGGTCATGCCGACCACGCTGCAGCCCCACTGCCGAAACAGGTTGCTCTCGGCGCGGGTCGAGAAGGTCGGCCCCTGGATACACACGTAGGTGCCACCGTCATGCACGGTGGCGCCCGCCTCGCGCGCGGCCGCGATCAACACACGGCGCAGCGCCGGCTCGACAGGATCGCCGAACTGCACGTGTCCGACGACGCCCTCGCCGAAGAAGGTGTGCGCGCGGCCCCAGGTGCGATCGATGAACTGGTCGACCGCGACCAGGTGGCCGGGGACGATGTCCTCGCGCAGCGAGCCCACCGCCGAGATGCTGATGACGAAGCGCGCGCCCAGCTTCTTGAGACCCCAGATGTTGGCGCGGTAGTTGAGTTCGCTGGGCAGCAGCCGGTGACCCCGGCCGTGGCGCGGCAGGAAGACGCAGCGCACGCCCTCGAGGTGACCGGTGACGAAGACGTCCGACGGCGCGCCGAAGGGCGTGTCGAGGCGCACCTCCTCCACGTCGGTGATGCCCTCGATGTCGTAGAGTCCGCTCCCGCCGATCACACCGACGACGACCTCGGTCATGTTCTCTCCCAGCTTGTCGGCTCGGGCCGCGCCCGCGGCGTCAGGCGTCGGGGCGCTCCCCGAGCTGCCCGCAGGCCGCGTCGATATCCAGGCCCTTGGTGGTGCGGACCGTGACGGTGTAGTCGCGGTCCTTCAGAATCTGCTGGAACGCCCGCACCTGCTCGTCGGCGGGGCGCTCGAAGCCCGTCCCCGAGAAGGGATTCCAGGGGATCAGGTTGATCCGCACCGGCAGCCCGCGCAGCAGGACCGCGAGCTCGCGCGCGTGGGCGTCGGCGTCGTTCACGCCACCGAGCAGCACGTACTCGATCGTCAGCTTGCGCCGCGGTGGCAGCGGATACTCCCGCAGCGCCTTCATCAGCGAGGCGAGGGGGTATCTCTTGTTGACGGGCATGATGGCGTCGCGCACGGCGTCGTTCGAGGCGTTGAGGCTCAGCGCGAGGTTGACCGGCGCCGTCTTCCCGAGGCGCTCGATCTGTGGAACGAGGCCGCTGGTGCTCACCGTCACCTTGCGCAGACTGTAGCCCAGCCCGTCCGGGTCGCAGATGGGGCCCAGGCTGTCCACCACGCCGTCGAAGTTGTGCAGCGGCTCGCCCATGCCCATGTAGACGAGGTGGGTGACCCGCGCGCCGGGCGGCAGGGCCGCTCTGGCCACGATCACCTGGTCGACGATCTCGCCCGCGGTGAGATGCCGTGACAGACCCAGGGTGCCGGTGTAGCAGAACTTGCAGTCGAGCGCGCAGCCCAGCTGGCTCGACAGGCACTGCGTGAACTGCCCCTCCTCCATGGGGATGAGGACCGTCTCGACGACGCCGCCGTCCTGCAGCTTGATCGACAGCTTGCGCGTGCTGTCGATGCTCTCGGCCACCCGCCCCACGGTGACGCGCCCCACGCCATAGCCGGCCTCGCGCAGCTGGGCGCGCAGCGTCTTGGGCACGTTGGTCATGGCGTCGAGATCGCGGGCGCCCTTCTGGAACACCCACCGAAACAGCTGATCGGCGCGATAGGCCGGCTGCCCCAGATCGGCCACCAGCGCGCGCATCGCGTCGCGCCCCAGCTCGGTCAGGTTGTTCGGGGGGATCGCGGCGCGGATCGACAAGCTGGATCTCTCGGGCGAGGCGGCCGCCGACACGCGGAGGCGCTCAGCGAGCCGAGCAGAGCTCGGTGGTGCGGAAGAAGTAGGCGATCTCGGCGGCCGCCGTGTCGGCGCCATCGGAGCCGTGCACGGTGTTCGCGTCGATGCTCTCGGCGAAGTCGGCGCGGATGGTGCCCTTCGCGGCGTTCTTGGGGTTGGTGTCGCCCATCAGCTCGCGATTGCGCAGGATGGCGCCCTCGCCCTCGAGGACGCTGATCACCACCGGGCCGCTGATCATGAAGGCCACGAGATCCGCGAAGAAGCCGCGCTGCGCGTGCACCGCGTAGAAGCCCTCGGCCTCGGCGCGCGACAGCTGCTGCATGCGGAGCGCGGCGATCTTCAGGCCCGCCCCCTCGAAGCGTCCGAGGATC
>CALBMW010000631.1 GCA_937896275.1 uncultured Myxococcales bacterium | reverse complement strand
GAGCGTGGCGTCCACCGCCGGGGCCCAGGCGTCGACCGTCGCGTCGACCACCTCGCCCGCGCCGCCGTCGCCCAGGCTGCCGAGGCAGGCAGCCCCGTCGCAGCGCGGATCGCCGTCGTTGGACGGCCCGCCGTCATCGCACGCGCCGAACAGCACGGTCGTCGCGACGGCGCAAAGCACGGATCGCGCCACGCTCACTCCTGCCGTGCTCTTTGGTCGCGTGCCTGGCTCGGGAGCCCCCGCCGTAACGCAGCGGCCCGGCCGACGCGCCCCGCTGTAGACCCCGCCCACGATCACAGAAGCTCGATGACGTGGCGGATCATGGCCTGCGTGCTGTCGCGGACCTCGGTGATGCGCTTCGCCAGCATGTAGGCGGGCGTGGTGACCACCCTGTGGTCCGCGTCGACGCGCACCTCCCGCACCGGGCACGCGAGGTGGTGCGCGCCCATCGCGTCGAGGTCAGAGGCGGTGCCGATGTCGTCGCCGATCGTCAACCGGACGCCACGCACGCCCGCGTCGCGGAAGATCACCGCGGCCAGCGCCGGCGCGATGCAGGCGAAGCCCAGGGGCTTCTTGGCCGCGTGCATCGCGCGGACGAGCGCCGCCACGTCGGGGCGCGCGGTGGCCTCGGCGCCTCTGACCGCGAAGTCACACAGGTTCTTGGCCGCGCCGAAGCCGCCCGGGAAGACCAGGGCGTCGAGGTCGTCGGCCGTCACCCCATCGAGGGCCCGCGGCGCGCCGCGCGCGATGCGGGCCGACTCGGCGAAGATGTCGCGCGCGTCCCCCGTGACGTGGCCCGTCGCGTGATCCACGACGTGCATCTGGGGGCCGCGCGGCGCGAGGCAGATCGCCTCGTGGCCGGCCTCGTCGATCGCGAGCAGCGTGAGCACCGCCTCGTGGATCTCGGTCCCGTCGTAGACACCGCAACCACTGAGAACTACACCGATTCTTGCCATGATGCCCTCCCGTTCAGGCGCGCGTCAGATGGGGAACGGGGTGCCCCAATGGGCCTGCCCGCCGTCCACGCAGAAGGTCTCGCCGGTCACGAAGTCACCGCCTGGGCCGGCCAGGTAGACGACCGCCCAGGCCACGTCCTCGACGCGCCCGAGGCGCTTGAGCGGGATGCACGTGTGCATCTGTGAGATCACCGCGGTGCGCACCTCCTCGGGGTAGGTGTCGAGCCCCGTGGACTGGATCACGCCGGGGGCGACGGCGTTGACCAGGATGCCGTGCTTGGCCCACTCGAGGGCCAGCGTCTTGGTCAGGTTGTCCACCGCGGCGCGGGCCGCGCCCGTGTGCGCCATGCCGGGGAAGCCGCGCCACATGTTGGCGACGATGCTGATGATGCGCCCGCCGCCGTCGCGCACCATGTGCCGCGCGGCGGCCTGGGTCATGAACCAGGTGCCGTTGAGGTTGGTGTCGATGACCGCCCGCCAGCCCTTGGGCCTGATGTCGAGGGCGTTGGAGGGGAACTGGCCGCCCGCGTTGTTCACCAGCACGTCGATGCGGCCGTAGTGGGCGTGCACGCCGTCGACCCAAGCCGCCACGGAGTCCTCGTCTCGGATGTCGAGGGGCGCGTGGTAGCAGGCGGCGCCGCCCGCTTCGAGCTCGGCCGCGGTCTCGGCGAGGCGCTCCTGCTTGCGCGCGCCGATCGCCATCTTCGCGCCGAGGGCCGCGCACTCCAGGACGATCGCCCGCCCGATGCCCGATCCGCCCCCGGTGACCGCGACCACGCGGTCCTTCAGAAGATCGGGTCGAAAGACCTCGCTGGCGCGCATCGGCCACTCCGGGGGGATTGCGAGCGTTGCAGGTTGAACTCGGAGCCTTGGTAGCGGTCTGATGCGGGCGCGTCAAGGCGGCCCGGAGGCGTGCGGATGAACGGCAAGGCGGTGGTGTTGGGGGCCCTCGCGGCCCTGTTGGCGGCGGGCGTCGGCCTGCTGTTCGTCGTGCAGGGGCCGTCGCCCGCGCCGGGCCCGACGCCCGGCGCGCCCGCCGTCGGCGAGGCGGCG
>CALBMW010000630.1 GCA_937896275.1 uncultured Myxococcales bacterium | reverse complement strand
CGGGCCGCTTCGACGCCGTCGTGCACCTGAACCTGATGCATGATCCCCGCGCCTCGAGCCGCGATCACTACACCTTCAACATCCAGGGCACCGATCGGGTGATGCAGTACTGCGTGCGGCACAGCATCCCCAAGTTCGTCCTGCTCAGCAGCGCCAACGTCTACGGGCCGCGCCCGGACAACGATCAGTTCCTGGGTGAGGACACGCCGCTGATGGGCGCCGAGCGCTTCGGTCTCATCGGCGATCTGGTGGCCGTCGACATGCTGGCCCAGAGCTTCTTCTGGAAGCACCCCCAGGTGAAGACGGTGATCCTGCGCCCGGTGCACATCGTGGGCGCGGTGCACAACGCGCCGAGCAACTACCTGCGGCTGGAGAAGCCGCCGCGCCTGCTCGGCTTCGACCCCATGGTGCAGATCGTCCACGAGGAGGACGTGGTGCGCGCCCTCGCGCGGGCCTGCGAGCCCGAGGCCGAAGGCATCTTCAACGTGCCCGGCTGCGAGGCGGCGCCGCTGACGACGCTGCTGCGGATGGCCGGCGGGCGGGTGGTGGACTTCCCGCACTTCATCGCGCAGCCGGTGCTCGAGGGTCTGTTTCGTTGGCGCCTGACCAGCTTCCCGAGCCCCGAGATCGATCACTTGCGCTATGTGTGCATGGTGGACGGCGCGAGGGCGCGCGACAGCCTGGGCTATCGACCCCGCTACGATCTGGACGCGACCATGGACCACCTGCGGATGACCCGGCTCCTCGAGGCGAGCTGAGCTCCGCGGGCGACCAAGGCTCTCACTCCTTGCCGGCCAGCTCGGCCCGACGCGCCGCGACCACCTCGTCGGCCGCCCGCTCGCGCAACTCGGCCATGTGATCGAAGGCATACGTGAAGGTGCCGACCCCCATGGTCAGCGACCGCAGGTCCATGATCAGATCGTGGATCTCGGCCTGGGGCATCTGGGCGGTGAGCAGATCCCAGCCGCTCCAGCCGGGGCGCGCGGCGAAGTCGAGCAGCTGCCCGCGCCGCGTGCTGATCACGCGCTGAACGCCGGCCGTGAAGTCGTTGGGGATGGCGATGCGCACCACCAGGATGGGCTCGAGGAGCACCGGCTGCCCCTTGGCCAGGGCCTCGCGCAGGGCCAGCCCGGCGCAGGTGCGGAAGGCATGGTCCGAGCTGTCGACCGCGTGAAACTGACCGTCGTAGAGATCGAAGGCGACGTCGACCACCGGGAAGCCGAGCGGCCCCCGCGCGAGCCCGGCGCGCGCGCCCGCCTCGACCGAGGGGATGAAGCGCTTGGGGACCGCGCCGCCGACGATCGACTCGGTGAACTCGAAGCCTTCGCCGCGAGGGAGCGGGCGCACGCGGATCTTGATGTCGGCGAACTGACCATGCCCGCCCGTCTGCCGCTTGTAGCGGGTGGCCTGGTCGACCGGCGCCTGGATGCTCTCCTGGTAAGGCACGGCCGGGCGGGTGGCCTCGACCTCGAGGTTGTAGCGACCGACCAGCCGCTCCACGACCACCTTCAGGTGCAGCTCGCCTTGACCGTGCAGCAACAGCTCGTGGGTGTCGGCCTTCTGCTCGACACGGATCGACGGATCGTCCTCGGCCAGCGCCTGCAGCGCGCCGAGCAGCTTCACCTCGTCCGCGCGCCG
>CALBMW010000629.1 GCA_937896275.1 uncultured Myxococcales bacterium | reverse complement strand
GGCGGAAGGCGTTCCGCCCACCCCGGGCTCCCCCGCCGCGCCCGGCTCGCCGCCGGCACCGGGCGATCCGCCTCCGCCCCCGCCCGCGCCGACCGAAGCGTCGACCGCCGCGTCCGCGCCGCCAGCGGCGCCGCCGTCGTCGCAGCCCGTCGCGAGCGCGGCGAGTACCCAGACCAATGAGACGGCGAACGAGCGCTTCATGAATCCCCCGGTGTGGACGCGGCGCGCGCCCGTGTTGCCCCGCGCGGGGGCGTCCGAAACAAGCCGCCGACCGCGCGGCGTCACGCGTCCACCGCGCGCAGGTGCTCCTCGAGCGCGCGCACGACGACGCGCGGCCGCTCCAGCACCACGAAGTGCGTGCCCAGCGCGATCGACACGTGCTTCGCCCCCGGGATGCGCCGCGCCATATGACGCGACTGATAGGCCGGCGTCAGCGGATCGAGCGCCCCCGAGATCACGAGCGTCGGCGCGCTGATCTCGGGCAGCAGGTGGTAGACCGAGTGCGCGTCGATCTGCTGGAACAGGTTCAGGTAGTTGGCGTGGCGCGTGCGCGTGACGTCGTTGACGTACTGGCGCAGCCCCAGCAGGAAGGTGCTGCGCTTCCCGCGCACGAGGCGCTTGCGCAGCCAGAACGCGGTCGAGGCCTGGGCCCGCGCCGCCTTGGCCAGGACCTCGGTGGCGCGCGGCGCGTGCATGAAGGCCTCGAGCACGCCGTGCAACATCACCGGCGAGAGGGGCAGTCGTACCGCGGGCTGAAAGGCCGTGCTGAGCGCCTGACCGTAGGTGCCGTTGATCAGGATCAGGCTGCGCGTCCGTTCGGGGTGCCGCAGCGCGAACTCGAGGTTGACCTGCACCCCCATCGACCACCCGCACAGGTGGGCCTCGTCGATGCCCTCGGCGTCGAGGATGGCCCGCAGATCGCCCGCATGCTCGGGCACGCCCATGCGGGTCAGGGTGTCGGGCGCGCCCGAGTCGAACAGGCCCCGATAGTCCCATGTGATCAGTCGGTAGCGGTCGCGGAAGGCCTCGATGATCGGCAGCCACGCGTACAGGCGGCCGCCGAGCCCGTTGGCCAGCACGATCGTCTGCGCGCCCGACCCCACGACCACATAGGCGATGCGCGTGCCGTCGTCGGCCGCCACCGTCTTCTGCTCGACGCCGGCGAGCAGCTCCTCGTAGGGCTCGACGTAGCCGCGGCTCAGGCTGGACTTCATGCCGCGCAGCATAGCTGTGCGCCGCCCACGGGTCACGTCCGCGACCGACCCGCGCCCCCGCGGGCCCTGGACGGGTCTCCGGGCAGCGCGCCCGGGACGGCGCACCGACGCGCGGCCTATTCGCAGGTCGGGTGGCCGAGGTTGTAGGTGCAGGTCGTCCGGCCCAGATCGGCGCAGCGCACCTCGCGCGCGACCCCGTTGGGGCAGGCCGTGAAGCCGCTGTTGTCCGGCAGGCAGACCTCGGCGTCGTTCGTGGAGCACTCCTCTGCGATGGGGACGCAGGCCGTCCGCGCCGGGTCGCAGCGCTTGCGCTGGCTGGTGCAGTCCACGAAGTAGGGCCGAAACGCGCCGCCCGCGGCCGGGAAGCAGCCGACGACGTCGCCGTCGGCCGAGCAGGCTTGCTGGGCGAACGCGACGCAGGGCTCGATGGTCGACCTGCAGCTCATCTGCTCGGGGTCGTCACCGCACGCCGTGTCGGGTGGGCAGATGCCGCGCTTCTTCACCCCGTGCTGGCAGATGATGGCGGCCTCCGGGCCGTCGCAGGTGACGACGGGATCGGGCGGCGCGCACGCGCCCCCGGCGGTGCACTGGGACTCGCCGGCCACGTCCGCGCAGGTCATGCCGTAGTCCCGGCAGTCGGTGACGATGATCTGGGACGTGCCGCTGGGGGTGCACGCGATCAGCAGATCGCCGTCGCAACTGCTGACCGGATTCGCGCAGCGCGCGTCGTCGTAATCGAAGGTCAGGCAAGCAAGGAAGCCGTCGCAGGTCGGGTTGGTCCGGCCGCACTCGATCACGTGACCGTAGGCGACCGACTCGGGGTTCGTGCGGCCGACGGCCACCTCGAGCCCGAGCACCGCGTCGACGCAGATCGCGACGGAGCTCTGGTAGCCGGGCACGCCGAGGCGCAACCAGGTGGGCTTCGAGGTGTCGGGCAGGCCGCACGCCGCGAGCTTCACGCAGGCGTCGACCACCGCATCGCCGTAGAGCTGATAGGGACCAACGGTCGT
>CALBMW010000628.1 GCA_937896275.1 uncultured Myxococcales bacterium | reverse complement strand
GAGCACGAGCTTCGACGGGCTGGTGCCGTTCACCGATCCAGCCGGCACCTCGTTCACCTGGCGCAACCTGCTGGACCTGCGGCTGGCGAGCTTCGCGTCGCTCGTCTACCGCGTCGATCTGACGGTCGACCCCTCCCTGGGAGACACCACCGTCCGCGACGTGCAACGGCTGCTGCTGCGCTTCTCGTGGGTGCTGTTCTGATCGGGCGAGCCCCGCAGGGGGTCACGACGCGCGGGTTGACCTGCGCGAGGGTCGAGTCGCTGGACGTGTCCCCCGGCGGGTCCGATCACGGCGCGGCGCCGACCGCCCGCCGCATGCGCAGCAACCGATGTGCGAGGAAGGCCGCCAGCACCACCGCGAGGCCCAGTAAGGGCGCCGCGCTCTGGCCCTCGTCGGTGAACACCCCGTGCACCTTGACGCCCACCACCAGCGCGCTCGACCCGAGGTACAGCCCCGGCAGCCACGGATAGCCCCACGCCGCCCAGCCCCGCGGCGGCCCCTCGCGTCGTCGCATGACGAAGACGCAGGCCACCGTGAGCGATCCGACCACCACCATGGCCAGGCTCACCGCCTGGAGCAGCTGATCGAACCGGTTGCTCAGCACCAGGGCCACCGCCCACAGGCCCTGAAGCCACAGCGCGAAGGTCGGCGTCCCAGTGCGCGGGCTCAGTCGGCCCGCCCGCTGCATCAGCACCCGGTCGAGCCCCATCGCGTAGCCGACCCGGCCCCCGCCCAGCACGGTCCCGTTGAGGGACGCCACGAGGCACAGCAGCACCAGCCCGCTCATGGCCCACCGCGCCCCCGACCCGCTCAGCGCCCCGGCCACCTCGCTGCCCGCCTCGCCCACCGAGGCCAGCCCGCCCATGCCCAGCACCGCCAGGAAGCCCGCGCACATCACCATGTAGAGCGCGGTGACCGACAGCGTCCCGCCGATCAGCGAGCGCGGGATGTTGCGCTCCGGCTGCTCGACCTCGCCCGCCACGTAGATGACCGCGTTCCAGCCGGAGTAGGCGAAGTAGGCCGCCATGTAGGCGGTCACGATCCCGTCGAGCGACAGCGGCAGCGGCTCCGTGGGCGCCACCGCCGCGGGCGACGCGTCCGCCCCCCACAGCACCAGCGCGACGATGGCCAAGACGAACAGCAGCGCCAGGGGCAGCAGCGTCGTGAGCTCCTGCGTCCAGGCGGCCGGCTTGACCCCCAGCGCGTTGAGCCCGGTGAGGGCCACCACGATCACCGACGCCATCAGCTGCGCGCGCGAGACGTCTCCCACCCACGGCAGCGAGAACACGGCCTGCTGCAGGTCCCACCCGGTGAGCGCGGGGATCTGGTAGTGGCACATCGCCAGGGCCACCGCGGCGATGCTGCCGCTGAAGATGGCAGCGAAGAGCGTCCAGCCGGCCGCGAAGGCCACCGATGGCCCCATCGCTTCACGCAGGAAGATATAGTCACCGCCGGCCTTCGGCATCCGCGCGCCCAGCTCGGCATAGGCCACCGCCCCCCCGAGCACGATCAGCCCGGCCGCCGCCCAGATCGCGAGGAAGACGATCGGGCTGCTCACGGCGCGCGCCATCTCGGGTGGCGAGAGGAAGATGCCGATCCCCAGCATCGATCCGACCACGATGCTGTACGCCCCCCCGAGGGAGATGATGCGCGCCTGCTGACTCACTCAGGCGGCCTGCGCCTCGGTGGCGGGCGCCCGGGCGAGCCAGCGCCGCAGTCGCACGACGTCCCAGATGGGCCCCGCGATGAAGCTCAGCGGATCGTCGGCGAAGGCCGGCGCGTTCTTCTCGAAGATCCCGTGACCCACGAAGTTCAACGCCCAGCCCCCGACGAAGGCCCCGGCCGACAGGAACCAGGGCGGCGTGTAGCGAGGCCAGATCAGCAGCCCCGTGGCCCCGCCGACGATGATCGGGATGCCCACCACGTGCAGCTTGCGGTTGGTGGGGTCCTGGTGGGTCGCCTCGTAGAAGTCGATGGCGAGGCGCCAGCGCTCGCGCACGCCGCCCTCGAAGTCGGGGTGCGCGACGCGCCACTCCGCCTCGATGTCGCGCACGCCCTGCGTGAACATGCCCAGGGCCGACGCCTTGCTGCCGGTCAGCAGCGCCCCCATGCCGCCCATCGTCAGGGCGACGCCGCGGGTGCGACGATCGAGCTTGTCGAGGACCCTCTGGACCATGGCCATCGTCACACCTCCCGTGAATCGCGCGGCTGTCAATCGCGCGGGAGGGTAGCGGTCGGATCCGACGGGTGCAAGGAGGGGCGGACGCCGCGGCGCGCGCGGCGGCGACGTCCGGAGCGAGCGCCGACTACTTGTAGCTGCGGACGATCTTGACCAGCTCGTCCACGACGGCGGTCTTGTCCTTCAGATCGGGGTTCGGCGCCATCATCGGGCTCAGGCCCACCGCCGCGCCGCCCTCGACGATGACCTTCTTGAGGTGCTCGTCGGTGACCTTGCCCTGCCACTCCGCGTCGGCGTAGGAGCGCGGCTTGACCGGCAGGTTCGCGGCGGCCGCGCCGTCGCCCTTGCCGTCGATGCCGTGGCAGGCCGCGCAACGCGTCGCCATGATGGTCTTCGCCTCGGCCGCGGGATCGGCCGCCTTCTCCATCGGCTTCTCGGCCGCCTTCTCCATCGGCTTCTCGGCCGCCTTCTCCATCGGCTTCTCGGCGGACTTGGCCGGCGCGGCCTCATCGCCGGTCTTGTTGCCGCAAGCCGCCAAACCGAACGCGAGCGAGAGGGCCAGGATCATACGAGCTGTCATCGGTGAGTCCTCCGTGGTGTCGAGTGCGGGCGCCATCCTCGCGATCCCGCGCCCGCGGTCAAGTGTTTCGTCGAGGCCCCGCCCGGCACCTGCGCTAACCTCGGCGCCATGCCCGAGCTGCCCGACGTGACGATCTACGTGGAGCGACTGCGTGACCACGTGGTCGGCCACGCGCTGATGGGCGTCCGGCTGCAATCGCCCTTCCTGCTGCGCAGCGTGACGCCCCCCCTCACCGCCGCGCACGGGCGCGTCGTCGGCGACGTCCGCCGCCTCGGCAAGCGCATCCTGGTCGGGCTCGAGGGCGATCTGTGGCTGGTGCTTCACCTGATGATCGCGGGCCGCCTGCGCTGGAAGCCGCCCGGCGCCGCGATCAACGCCCGCCACGGCCTGGCCGCCTTCGACTTCGACCACGGCACGCTGTCGCTGACCGAGGCCAGCAAGAAGAAGCGCGCTTCGCTGTACGTGGTCGCGGGCGAGGCCGGCCTCGCGGAGCACGACCGCGGCGGCTACGAGGTGCTGTCCGGCGACCTCGACGGCTTCCGCGCCGCCCTGCTGCGCGAGAACCGCACCCTGAAGCGCGCCCTCACCGATCCGCGCATCTTCAGCGGCATCGGCAACGCCTACTCCGACGAGATCCTCTGGGCGGCGAGGCTGTCGCCCGTTCGCCTGACCAGCCGCCTCGAAGCCGACGAGATCGCCCGCCTGCACGCGGCCACCGTCGACACCCTCACCACCTGGACCGAGCGCCTCCGCGCGGCGGTGGGCGAGGGCTTCCCCGACAAGGTGACCGCCTTCCACGACGGGATGGCCGTTCACGGGCGCTACCAGAAGCCCTGCCTTGTTTGCGGCAAGCCGATCCAGCGCATCCGCTACGCCGAGAACGAGACGAACTACTGCGCCCGCTGTCAGAACGCCGACCGCCTGCTGGCCGACCGCAGCCTCTCGCAGCTCATGAAGAAGGACTGGCCGCGCACCCTCGACGAGCTCGAGGCGCGACGCGGTTGATCCACGGAGCCGCGCAGCCGCGCCATCGTGGGCTCATTCGGCGATGGCGGCGCGCAGATCCTTCGGCACCACGAACATCGCCCCGTGCAGCGGACGATCCCAGCGCCGCGTGTGCTGCTCCACCCGCTCCGCGCGAGCGTCGATGACAGCCATCGGATCCACCGTCCGGCTGGCGAAGGTGAAGCTCCAGTAACCCGACGGGTACAGCGGGACGGGCCCGAAGTAGGGGTGCGCGTTGCCGAACACCTTCCGCGTCATGCGCACCACGTCGCCGAAGATCTCGCGGAACAGCTCCGGCGACTCGCTCTGCTGCGCGAAGACGCCCTCGGGCGCCAGCAGGCGCTCGCAGCCGCGGTAGAAGGCCTCGCCGAACAAGCCCTCGGCGGGCCCCACCGGATCGCTCCCGTCGAGCAGGATCACGTCGAAGGGCTCGACGTCGGCCTCCTGCACGTAGGCGATGCCGTCGCCGATGATCAGCTGCAACCGGGGGTCGTCCCAGGCGGTGCCGATGCTGGGCAGGAACTCCTTGCTGGCCTCGACGACGAGCCCGTCGATCTCGACCATCACCACCTGCACGACCTCGGGGTAGCGCATCAGCTCGCGCACCGTGCCCCCGTCGCCACCGCCGATCACGAGCACGCGGGCGACGCGCGGCGCCGTGCACAGGGCCGGGTGCACCAGCAGCTCATGGTAGTTGTACTCGTCGCGCTCGCTGGTCATCAGCAGCTCGTCGAGGGCCAGCACGCGCCCGAAGAGCGGCGTCTCGAAGACCTGCACGCGCTGATAGGGGCTCTGCTGGTCGAGCAGGACCCGATCGATCTTCAGCCCGAAGCGCAGGGCGTCCTTGTGCGTCTCGTAGAACCACTCGTCGCTCATCGCTCACCCCTCCGGTCGCGCGGCCTCAATCGGCGCGGCATTGGTACCAGAGCGACGCCGCGCCGTCACGCCCCCGGGCAAAGCGCGTCCGAGGTCGGCGCACGGGGGATGCGCGGGCGCGCCGACGGTGGCATGCTCCCCCCCGTTCGCGCCGAAACGCCCCGCCCCAATTAGATCCTTTCGGCCCGTCGGTCGAACAAGACCGGCGACCGGAGAACGGAGGAAGTCCCATGCTCGCGCGCACCCTCGCCCCGACCCTGATCGCCGCCCTCATGGCGATCCCGGCGGCCGCCCAGAAGCCCCTGCAGATCGCCGGTGGGCCGACCGAGGCGCCCTACAGCCTCACCGCCGCCGACGGCACGGGCCTGCAACTCGTCGGCCTCGACGCCCGCGCGGTCGTCGACGGCCCGCTCGCCTTCACCGAGCTGCACCTGATTTTCCAGAACCCCCAGGCGCGCGTGATCGAGGGTCACTTCAGCGTGACCATGCCCGACGGCGCCGCCATCAGCCGCTTCGCCATGAAGATCAACGGCAACTGGATGGAGGGCGAGGTCGTCGAGAAGCAGGCGGCGCGCCGCGCCTACGAGGACGCCCTGCACCGGCGCCAGGACCCGGCGCTGCTCGAGCAGGACGCCGGCAACAGCTTCCGGGCCCGCGTCTTCCCCATCCCGGCCAACGGCCGCAAGGAGCTCATCATCTCGTGGTCCCACGAGCTGGTGGCCAAAGGCGAGGCCTACCGCCTGCCGCTCCGGGGGCTGCCGGCCATCGAGCGCCTCACGCTCACCGCGCTCACCGCCGCGCCGGCGGGCGGCGGCGGACCGCAGACCAGCCTGGGGGGCGACACCAGCCGCTATCAGGTCACCAAGGTCGAGAAGCAGAACTACAGCCCCGAGCAGGACTGGGTGGTCTTCGGCGGCGACCTTCCGCCCACCGGTGACGCGCTCCGCGCCGACAACCTGGCCGTGGCCCGCTTCGTGGTCCCCGCGCCCGACACGCCCGAGGATCTGAAGTCGGCGGTCCTGCTGATCGACACCTCGGCCTCCCGGGCGATCGGCTTCGACGGGCGGCTGGAGGCCACACAGGCCCTCGTGGCGAAGCTCGCCGACATCGGCATCGGCCAGGTCGAGGTCATCGCCTTCGACCAGACGACCGAGTCGGTCTACAGCGGCGCGCCCGGCGGCTTCGGCCCCAAAGCCCTGGAAATACTGAAGAATCGTCACGCGCTCGGCGCCAGCGACATCGGCGCCGCCCTCGACGCCGTGGCGCTCACCAAGGGTCCTGGGCGGCGCCTCATCGTCCTGAGCGACGGCGTGATCACCGCGGGCGAGCAGGACAAGGAGGCCCTCTCGAAGAAGGTCGCGGCCCTGCGGGCGGCGGGCATCGAGCGCGTCGACGCGCTGGTCGACACCACCGCGCGCGACCCCGCGATGCTGACGGTGTTGGTGACGGCGGATCTGCCGCGCCCGGGCCAGGTGATCGAGGCCCGCGCGCCGCTCGCCGAGCAGATCGCCCGCCTGAGCAAGAAGGCCCTGCCCGACATCAAGATCGAGGTGCCGGGGGCGCAGTGGGTGCAACCGTCGACGCTGCGAGGCATGCAGGGCGGCGACGCCGCGGTGGTGTTCGCCGATCTGCCGGTCGGCGCCGCCCTCGAGGTGCGCCTGAGCGGCGGGGTGACCGCCACCATCGCGCCCAAGGTGCGCGAGGCCGAGAAGCCCCTGCTCGAGCGCGCCTGGGTCAACGCGCGCATCCAGCGGCTGCTGGATCTGCAGACCCAGGGCGATCCCGATCTCAAGGGTGCGCTCAAGCACCAGATCATCGACCTGTCGACCAAGAAGCGGGTGCTCTCGCCCTACACCGCCCTCGTAGTCCTCGAGACCGAGAACGACTACGCGCGGTTCAACATCGACCGCAACGGGCTGGCCGACATCCTTGTGGTGGGCGCCACCGGTGTGGAGTTGATGCAGCGCGCGGGCGCCACGCTGGCCCTGGCCCCGCCGCCGCCGCCGCCGCCGCC
>CALBMW010000627.1 GCA_937896275.1 uncultured Myxococcales bacterium | reverse complement strand
GAGCCGGCCGACGACACCGACCTCGCCTGCGCGCGCCGCGTGGTGGCCGGCTTCGCCGATCGCGCCTGGCGCCGCCCGGTGACCGAGGACGAGGTGGACCGGCTGATGGCCCTGGTGCAGCTCGCGCTCGACGAGGGCGACTCGATCGGGGTGGGCCTCGCGCTGGCGCTCCAGGGCGCGCTGCTCTCGCCCAACTTCCTCTACAAGATCGAGATCGACGCCGACCCCGCCAGCCAGGACGCCCACCCGCTGAGCGATCACGAGCTGGCCACGCGGCTGTCGTACTTCCTGTGGAGCTCGATGCCCGACGACGCGCTCCGGGCCGCCGCGGACGCCGGCACGCTGCGGGATCCGGTCGAGCTGGACCGGCAAGTGCGCCGCATGCTGGCCGATCCGCGCGCCCAGGCGCTGGTCGATGACTTCGCCGGTCAGTGGCTGTACGTCAGGGCCCTCGACGATCACCACCCCGACTACAACTTCTTCCCGGACTTCGACGACGACCTGCGCGCGGCGATGAAGCTCGAGACGCTGGCGTTCTTCCGCGACGCGCTGCAGAACGACCGGCCGGCGGCCGAGCTGATCACGGCGTCCCACACGGTGGCCGACGCACGCCTGGCGCGGCACTACGGCTTCGACTTCGCCGCGGGCGAGGCCGACGCCGAGCTGCCCGAGGGCGTGCGACGGTTCGCGCTCGATGGGACCGACCGCGTGGGCCTGCTCACCCTGGGCAGCGTGTTGACCGTCACCTCGTTCCCCACGCGCACCTCGCCCGTGCGGCGCGGCAAGTGGGTGCTCGAGCAGCTGCTGTGCGACGAGCCGCCCGCCCCGCCGCCGGGCGTCGAGGCCCTGCTGGCCGACGTCGACTCGGCCGCCAGCCTGCGCGAGCGCCTGGCGCAGCACCGTGCCAACCCGGAGTGCGCGGTGTGTCACAACCGCATGGATCCCATCGGCCTGGGCATGGAGACCTTCGATGGCATCGGCGCGCGCCGGAGCGCCGAGGAGGCGGGCGACGCCGCGGGCGAGCTGCCCGACGGTCGCACCTTTCAGGGACCGGCCGAGCTGAGCGACCTGCTGCGCGACGACCCGCGCCTGCGCAAGTGCATGACCGAGCAGCTGTTCACCTACGCCCTCGGCCGCGGCGTCGAGCCCTATGACCGCTGCAGCCTGCTCGGCATCGACAACGATCTGGCCCCCGACGGGCACCGGCTGCAGCAGGTCGTGCTGCGCCTGGCGCGGGACGCGGCCTTCACCCAACGCCGCGGCGAGCCCGAGCCGGTGATCGACGGGGGCGAGGAATGAAGCTCAAGACACCGCCGCTGAGCCGCCGGGCCGTGCTGCGCGGGCTGGGCGCGACGCTCGCCTTGCCCCTGCTCGACGCGATGCGCCCCACGATGGCCTTCGCCCAGATGGACCCGGTGCGGCCGGCCTCGCGCTTCCTTGCGTTCTACGTGCCCTGCGGCATCCACATGCCGGCCTGGACGCCCGCGACGGCGGGCCCCGACTGGGAGGTGACGCCGATCCTCACCGGGCTGCGGGATCTGCGCTCCAAGGTGATGGTGCTCAGCGGCCTGGACAACCTGCCGGCGCGCCCCGACGGCCCCGGCGATCACGCCGCCGGCACGGGCTCGTTCTTGACCGCGGCCCACTGCTTCAAGACCGAGGGCGCCAACATCAGCAACGGCCAGTCCATCGACCAGCGCATCGCGCGGGCGGTCGGCCTGGGCCACCGCTTCCCGTCGCTGGTGCTCGGCGCCGAGGGGGGCGGCAACGCGGGCGGCTGCGATTCGGGCTATAGCTGCGCGTACAGCCGCAACATCTCGTGGATCGACGAGAGCACGCCGGCCGCCAAGGAGACCAACCCGCGGCAGGTGTTCCAGCGGCTGTTCGGCGCCGACGAGAGCGGCCTGACCCGCGAGCAGGCGTCCCGCAAGCGCCGCTACCGCAAGGGCGTGCTCGACTACGTGCTCGAGGACACCGCGCGGCTGCAGCGCAAGCTGGGCGCGACCGACCGCAGCAAGCTGGACGCCTACCTGACGAGCGTGCAGGACCTCGAGCGGCAGATCGATCTCACTGCGCAGGAGGCCTGTGAGGTTGGCGGCGAGCCCGAGCGGGCCGAGGACGTGCAGGCCACCATCCGCCAGATGTGCGACCTGATGGTCCACGCCTTCGAGTGCGATCTGACGCCGGTGGCGACCTTCATGTTGGGCAACGGAGGCAGCAACCGCCCCTACCCGGACCTGGGCATCGCCGACGGCCACCACCAGCTCTCGCATCACCAGAACAACCCCGAGAACTTCCGCCAACTCCAGATCATCGACACCTGGGAGGTGGAGCAGCTGGCCTACCTGCTCGGTCGGCTCGACGCCGTCGAGGACGTCGACGGCAAGACCCTGCTCGACAACACGGCGGTGTTCTTCTCGAGCGAGATCGAGGACGGCAACAGCCACCGCCACAACGATCTGCCGGTCCTGCTGTGCGGCGGCGCCGGCGGCCAGGCGCGCAGCGGCCGGCACGTGCGCTTCGAGGGGCAGGCGCCGATCGCCGATCTGTTCAGCACCGTGGCGACCTGGTGCGGGGCGCCGGTCGAAGCCTTCGGCGACGATGGGACGGGGCGGCTGGAGTTGGGGTGAAGCGGGTTGGGGCGCTTCCCGTGGGCTCCGGAACCGCGGGGGCCGCGCGAAGTATCGGGCGCATCCTGCAGCGCGTCGAGCAACAAGGCGAGCCGGCCGGGTGTCGGGCGGGGTGTCAGGCACTTCTTTCGTCCGGGTGTCCGACCGGGTGTCAGGCACTTCTTCGGCGGTGCGCCGGGTGTCCGTC
>CALBMW010000626.1 GCA_937896275.1 uncultured Myxococcales bacterium | reverse complement strand
TGCAGGAATACCCGGGGTATTCGAAGGCTTTCCAACGCAGGCATCGGCCGGCAGGGCGGTGCTGCGCGACGCGGAGCGATTTTGTGGGGAGGCTCTCAAGCGGCCGGGCGGCGGCCCCGCCCCGTCCAGCCCTGCCCGTCGGCGTTGATGACGTCGACCTCGTCGAAGCCCACGAACCAGTCGCGCAGCTCGGCCTGCGAGATGTAGTGCGTGATGGGCGGGTTGATGCGATCGAACATGCGCCGGAGCTTGTAGCGCCAGTCGCGGCCGGCCGCGTCGTGGTAGGGCAGCCGCTGCGCGAGACCTCGCAGGCCGACGGCGCGCAGCGCGCGGGTGGGCGTCCAGAGCGCCGCCTCCACCCCGGCGGTGAGCCCGGCGGCCACGGCCATCTGCGCCGGGCGTGGCAGGCGGTTGGTCAACGGCCGCAGCCAGGTCAGGTGGCTCACCCGGTAGGACCAGCGCATGTCGTCGAGCCCGTAGACCCAGACGGACACCAGGCCGCCCGGGCGCACCAGCGGGACAACCGCGCAAAACGAGGCCTTGGGGTGTGGCGTGTGGTGGAGCACGCCGTTGCTGTACAGGGCGTCGAAGGCGCCGGGGCGAAACGGGGGCCGGCGAAGATCGCCCTGCACGAAGCGCTGGTTGGGGCGGGCGTCGCGGCGGGCGGCCAGCTCGACGCCGCGGGACAGATCGAGGCCCACCATCAGGCGCGCGTGCTCGGCGACCACCCACGCGTGGCGCCCGTCGCCACAGCCCACCTCGAGCACCACCTGCCGCGCGAAGGCGGTCGGCGGCAGCCCCGGCTGAAAGCGGTCCCAGGTGGCGCGCCAGTCGTCCTCGAGCTTCTCGCCGTCCGCGAGCTCGACGTGCTGGTGACTGTACGCCGTGAGCGTATCGAGCACCTCCGGCTCGGGGTCTGGCACGCCCTCGAGGCCAGGCGCGATCTGCGGCCAGCGCTTCACGAAGTCCGGAAAGGCGGTGCGCAGGAAGGGGGCCAGCAGGTCAGGCGGCAGCATGCGCGGGATGCCGCCAATCACCGGGTAGACGTGGGCGCCGTCGGGGGTGGTCAGGATGCCCTCGTCGGCGCCGCCGGTGAGGTGCAAGGGCTGACCGGACACGGGGCAGGCCAGGATCTCGAGCAGGTCTTTCACGGCGCCTCCGCAGCCAAAGGGCGGGACTCTAACAAAACGCCGCCGTCCCTTTCAGTCCCCCGCCGACCGCGCGCTGTCCCGCCACCTCAGCCCCCCTCGAGCGAGATCGTGGTGAGCGTCACGTCCCGCGCGCCTTCACCCGGCCGCCACAGGCGCAGGCGTACCATCGCGCCGGGCGGGCGGCGCCAGATCGCCCCGAGCACCTCGTCGCGCAGCGTCACCGGCGCGTCGTCCACGTGGGTGACGAGATCCATCGGGCGGACGCCGGCGCGCTCGGCGGGGCCGTCGGGCGAGAGGCGCACGATCAGCGTCCCCTGGGCGCCGGCAGGGTAGCGCGCGACCACGTCGGCCGGGTGCTCCCAGAGCTCTTCGAGGGCCACCCCGATCGAGGGTGTCTGCGCCCGGGTGCGCCGGGTCGCCAGCGCTCTCACCGCTCGGGTCGGCCCGATCTGCGCGACGCCGACCGGCACGTTCCCGTCGCGTATGTAGCCGGATTGAATCCCGATTACGTGGCCGCTCCGATCGAACCAGGGGCCCCCCGAGGTGCCCAGCGGCGAGGCCGCGGCCAGCAGCGCGACCTGCATGTAGTGACCCTGGTCGGGCCGATACTCGAAGGTCAGGCCATCGCGGGCGACGTGGCCCGAGAACAGCACCTCGTGGCGGAACAGCGGCGCGCCGATCAGGAAGACCTGGGTGCCGACCGGGGGCAGCGCGTCGGCGAGGGGCGCGGCGACGTAGGGCATGTCGCGCCGAGGCAGCCGCAGCAACGCCAGATCGTGCCCGCGGTCGAGCGCCGTCACCTCGACCACCGTGCGCGCGAGCACCGCCGAGCGGACCTCGACCTTCCCGTGGGCGCCGATCACCGCGTGGCCCGCCGTGAGCGCCCAGCCCGCAGGGTCGACGACGACCCCCGAGCCCGCCAGGTGGCCGTCGACGATGATCTCGAGCGATGCCGCGGCCACGGCGTGATAGACGGCTGGATCGAGGTCGTGGGCGCGCGCGGCCGGCGCGCCGAGCACCGCACCGAAGCCGATGGCGCAGAGCAGGGCGCGACGGACCGCGCCACCAGGGCGGGGCGCGCGGAGGCTCCCTGGGATCTGCATCGACGCTCCGTTCGTCATCCGTGATCTCGGCGGCCATCGCGTGCACCATGCCGGCCATGCCGCGCCCGCCCGACCGGATCCTGCCCGCGCTCGCCTGGCGCTATGCGTGTCACGCCTCGATGCTCGCCCTGGCGCTGTTCAACGAGTCGCGGCCCGCACCACGCCTGACCGACGCCGTCCTGAGCGTCACACCGTATTTGGATTGGGTCTCGGCGTACAACTACCACCTGTGGCTGGCGCTCTACGCCCCGGTGGCGCTCGCGCTCTGGCGGCGCGACCGCGCCCGCTTCGTGCATTTTCTCTACGTGGGGGGGCTGCTCAGCCTCCTGCGTGGCGTGACCATCAACCTCACCGCGCTGGGCCCCATCGATGGCCCCGACGCCAACGCGGGGCTCGATCTCGCGCAGGGCTTCGCGGCGTGGCTGAACCTGGTCAACCCGCTGCCCACCCTGACCGACGGCGCCGCCGCGGTGCACCTGACCAAGGATCTGTTCTTCTCGGGGCACACCGCGACCACCTTCCTGCTGTACCTGTACTGCCGCCCGCTCGGCCGCCTGGGCGGGGTGGCCCTCGCGGCGCACGCGGCGGTGGTGGTCGTCGTCTTCGTCTCGCGGCTGCACTACACCATCGACGTGGTCGGCGCGTGGGCGATCACCTACGCGGTGTTCGCCTGGACGACCGCGCGCTGGGTGCCGGCGGCGACCTTCGGCGCGGCGCCGCCCGTCCGTGACCGACTCGGCACCGACCGACTCGGCGCCGACCGGCTCACTCGAAGGCGCTGAGGCCGGTGAGGGCGCGCCCGATGGCGAGGGTGTGCACCTCGTGGGTGCCCTCATAGGTGTAGACGCTCTCGAGGTTCGCGGCGTGCCGCATGATGGGGAACTCGTCCATGATGCCGTTGCCCCCCAGCACGCCCCGCGCGCTGCGCGCCACGTCGAGGGCCAGGGCCACGTTCTCGCGCTTGGCGAGGCTGACCTGGATCGGGGTGAGGCGACCGGCGTCCTTGAGCGCCGACAGGTGCGCCACCAGCAGGTGACCGCCGACGATCCGGGCGCCCATCTCGACCAACTTCTGCTGGGTGAGCTGGAAGCCGCCGATGGGGCGTCCGAACTGCGTGCGCTCCAGGCTGTAGCGCTGGGCGGTCTCGAAGCAGCACAGCGCCGCGCCCAGGGCGCCCCACGCGATGCCGAAGCGGGCCTGCGTGAGGCAGGACAGCGGACCCTTGAGGCCCTCGACCCCCGGCAGCACGTTGGCGTCGGGGACGAAGCAGCTCTCGAGGACGATCTCGCCGGTCCACGACGCGCGCAGGCTCATCTTGTTGCGCATCTTGGGCGTCTCGAAGCCCGGGAAGCCGCGCTCGACGAGGAAGCCGCGGATGCTGCTCGCCTCGCCGTCCCCGATCTTGGCCCAGACCAGCGCCAGGCCGGCGACCGGCGCGTTGGTGATCCACATCTTGGCGCCGTCGAGCACCCAGCCGCCGTCCACCCGGCGGGCGCGCGTCCGCATGGAGCTGGGATCGCTGCCGCTGTCGGGCTCGGTGAGGCCGAAGCAGCCAATCAGCTCACCCGAGGCCATGCGCGGCAGGAAGCGAGCCCGCTGGTCGTCGTCGCCGAAGGCCGAGATGGGGTACATGCACAGCGCCCCCTGCACGCTGGCGAAGCTGCGCAGGCCGCTGTCCACCCACTCCAGCTCGCGCATGGCCAGGCCGTAGCTGGCCGAGTCCATGCCCGCGCAGCCGTGGCCATGCAGGTTGGCGCCCAGGACGCCGAGCGCCCCCAACTCGGGGATGAGGTCGTCGGGGAAGACCTCGTCGCGCCAGGCCGCCTGGACGCGGGGGAGGAAGCGCTCGCGAGACCAGGCGCGCACCGCGTCACGCACCATGCGCTGTTCTTCGGTGTACTGGGCCTCGACGGCGAAGAGTTCGAGCAGGTTGGCCGGCTTCACGGCGGGGTCTCTCCATCGTGGGGGTGATCGTCGTCCTGCGCGGCGACGGCCTCGCGGACCTCGGTGACCACCATCTCGGTGAGCACCCGGTAGGTGTCCTCGCCCTCGGCCGCGGTGGCCTCGGCGGGGCGGCCGGTGTAGGCGCGATCGGCGCCGGCGGCGAGGAAGCTGCGTTGGCCCAGGTCGATGGCCACGCTGAGGCTCACGTCGACGGGCGGCAGGGCGGCCATGGCGGCGCGATCCACCAACTCCGGGCGGGCCGCGAGCACCAGGGAGCCCTCGTAGCAGCCGGCGTGGCAGGCGCCCGACTTGAACTCCGTGGTGAGGCGGCGACCCCAGCGGCCGCTGACGACCCGCGGGGCGCTGACGCGGTGCGGGCCGTGCGCGGCGGCCGCTCGGGCGACGACCTCGTCGAGGGCGTCGAGCTGATCGGGCTCGAGGTGGTGGTTGACCAGGCAGACGTGGTGGAAGCCGTCCCGGAGGAAGGCCGCCACGCCGGCCAGCAGGATGGCGATCAAGGCCTCGGCCGGGACGCTCACCGCGCCCGTGAAGCCGGCGGCGAAGTCGGTGACGCCATAGGGCAGCGTGGGCGCGACGAGGGCGAAGAGGCCGTCTCGGCGGAGGGCCTCGGCGGCGCGCCCTGCGTTCTCTTCGGCCAGCACCACGTCGGTCGACAGCGGCAGGTGGGGGCCATGGGGCTCGGTGCTCCCCACCGGCCACAGCACGACCGGGCGGCGGGCCACGGCGAGGGCCGCGCGGAGGCCCGTGGTGGTCAAATCGGCCAGCGCGAGAGGGGCGTCAATCACGGGGGAGCGCCTTCCTGTCCACCTTGCCGCGGTCGTTGCGGGGCAGCGCGTCGACGAACACGACCTCGCGCGGATACTTGTAGCGCGCCAGGCGCGTCTTGACCCACTCCTGAAGCGCGATCGCCAGGGCCTCGTCCGCCGCGCAGCGCACCTCGACGACGGCGCGGGTCAGGACGAGGCCGTCGCGCTCCACGCCGATGACCGCCGCCTCGACCACGCCGGGGTGAGTGAGCAGGCAGTTCTCGACCTCCGTGGGGCTGACCCACTGGCCGCCGACCTTGAGCAAGGCGTCGGCGCGGCCCTCGAACCAGTAGTAGCCGTCAGCGTCGACGCGGAACAGATCGCCCGAGCGACACCAGTGCCCGCTGAAGGTCGCCCACGACTTGTCACGGTCGAGCCAGTAGCCCGTCGCGACGCTGTCCCCCTTGATCCACAGGGTGCCCGACTCGCCCACGGCGACGGGCGGCGCGCCCGGCCCTTCGGCGTCAGCGGGCAGGAGGCGGAGCGCGTAGCCGGTGACCGGTCGGCCGAGGGAGCCCGGCTTCACGTCGCCGGGGCGGTTGGTGAGGTAGATGTGGAACATCTCGGCGCTGCCGATGCCGTCGTAGACCGGCACATCGAAGCGTGCCAGCCAGCGCTCGAGCAGCGCGGGCGGCAGTGCCTCCCCCGCCGAGAGCGAGAAGCGCAGCGAGGACAGGTCGATGTCGGCCCCGTCGGCCTCCGCCTCGAGCAGCCGGGCCATGAGGGTGGGCACGTTGGTCAGCACGGTGGCGCGGTAGTGCCTCACCGCCCAGGCCACATGCTCCGCGGACGGCTTCTCGCTGAACAGGGCCGCGCACGCGCCCACCGCGAAGGGGAACATGAGGTTGGTGCCGGTGGCGTACCCGAAGAAGAGGCGCGGCACGCTGACGCAGACGTCGTCGGCGGCGTAGTGCAGGGTGGCCTTGGCGTAAGCCTCTGTACTGAAAGCGAAATCACGGTGGCAATGCATGGCCGCCTTGGGCTGGCCGGTGCTGCCGCTGGTGAACAGCCAGATGGCCGGGGCATCGCGCGCGGTGAGGGGCGCGTCCGTCGCCGGGGTGGTGGCGGCGAGCAGCCTGGCGAGGCAGCGCGCGTCGGTCAGCGGGGCCTCGGGGTCGTCGAAGGTGCCGACCGAGGGGACGAGGAAGACGGCGACGCCGAGCAGGGCCGGCGCCAGGGACGCCGCGACCTCGGGCGTGGTGACGATGGCGCGCGGTCGGATGTACGCGACCACGCCGGCGAGATCGGCGGCCGGCGCGAGCGGGTTGCCCATGGCGACCACGGCGCCCGCCTTCAACGCGCCGAAGAAGGCCCAGGCGAAGGGGGGCATGTCGGGCAAGACGAGGTAGACGCGCTCCTCGGGCCGGACGCCCGCGTTCTGCAGGAGGTGCACCACGCGCAGCGCGTTGTCGGCCACCTGCGCGTAGGTCCAGAGCCGGTCGCCGAAGCGGATCGCCGTGCGCTGCCCCATGCCCTCGGCGAGGCGATCGAACAGGCAGTAGTCGGCCAGGTTGAGGTGCTCGGGGAAGGTGGTCATCGGCGGCCTCCGCGCGGGCGTCCAGGGATACGGCACGCGGCGGAGAGCGTCAATGCGGGGGGATTCTCGTTCGGAGCGCGGTGCTGATACAGTCGGGGCGCTCGGACGGAGGCGCGATGCGGGTCAAACGGCAGCACCTGGAGAGCTACCGCGGCTTCGCGGCGCTCGATCTGGCGTTTCCCGAGAGCGGGCCGACGGTGTTCATCGGGGAGAACGGGTCGGGGAAGTCGTCGCTGCTGCGGGCCATCGAGACCGCTCTACTGGAGGGCGACGCCTGGTTCGACCACCGTGACGTGCAATCTGGATGCAGCTCGGGGCGGATCGAGGTCACGTACGACGACGGCTCTGCTTGGCGGGCCGAGCCCATCGCGATGCCCGGTGAGCGCGCCTTCGGAGCCTGGACCCACCCGCCGAGGGAATCGGTGTCGGCATCTCCGCAGGGGTCTGGCTGACCGAGCGCAGGCGAACCCGGCTGGCGGTCATGCGCGCGCGCGCGGCTACGAAACCTGACGGCCGTCGGTGTGACAACCCGCACTGGCAGCGCACGATTGTCCCGGCGCTGACGGCGACCTTCCCCAACGTTCAGTTCATCGCGACGACGCATTCGCCCACCGTCGTCGCGTCGCTCCCACGAGAGAACGTCGTGCTGCTGCGTGACTTCCAGATCGTACCGACCCCGCACACCCACGGACGCGACTCGACCACGATCCTCGAGGACGTCATGGGTCTGCCGGCCCACCCGGACGACATCCAAACGCGCCTTGACGAACTCGCAGCGCACATTGACCGTGACGACATGGATGCCGCGCGGGTCGCGCTGCGCCAACTGGCCTCCGCGCTCGGCGCCGACGCGCCGGAGGTCACGCGGTACGCGACGCTGCTGGCCTTCCTCGCCGACGAATGAGGGACATCGTCAAGGGGCGTGAGCCGGTGACCCTGGTGCGGCACCGAAACGACGCCGCCGTGGCGCCGACCTACGAGAACCTCCCCGGCCGTGCGATGGAGGCCCTGCGCAGGCAACTCCTGGCCGACCAGGGCGCGTTGTGCTGCTACTGCACCCGCCGCATCACGCTCGACACCTCGCGGATCGAACACTGGGCGCCGCGCGCGAAGCACCCGACGCGCGCTTTGGATGGGCGCAACCTGCTCTTGGCTTGCGACGGCCATGCCGCGGACGGACCTGACGCGCACACGTGCGACGTGCTGAAGGACGACAGCGAGCTGAGCCTCGACCCGCTGGACGGCGTCGAACACCGCCTCCGATACGACGCCGAAGGCCGCATCCTCGCCGATACGGATCACCGGCAGAGCGAACTCGACCGCGTCTTGGGGCTCAACCGGCCCCACGTGGTCCGCCGTCGGCGCGCCGCGCTGGACGGCATGATGGAGGCGCTCGCCAAGAGGCGGACCGGCGCATGGCCGAGACGCCTGATCGAAGACAAGCTCGGTTGGTGCAGGGCCAAGGTCCGCGACGAGTTCCCGGCCTTCGCCCCGTTGCTCGTCTACTGGCTCGAGAGGAGGTTGGACCGACAGCGCTGAGCAGCAGAAGGCGGCGGCTCGTCAGCCCCCCGGCTCCGTCACCAGCTTGAGCGGCGCGCGCACGCGGCGGCACCACCGCATGAGGCTGGCGCGGGTGCGCTCCTTCGAGCCGGTCACGACCCCGAAGCGGGCGGCGCAGTCGCAGGGCTCGTCGGCGCGGTGCATGCGCTGGCGGGGCAGGTGCTCCCAGGAGCCCGGGTTGAGGAACTGGGCGCCGCCCAAGGCCCGGAGCACCGGACGGTGCGTGTGGCCGAAGACGACGACGCGGGCGCCGGTGAGCCACGCGATGCGGCGCGCCAGGCGGGCGAGCAAGGGGTGCACGTCCTGGGCGGGGCGCAGGCGCGCGAGCCAGCGCCAGGTGTGCCAGGCGGCGCCGAGGAGGCCCATCGTCATGAAGGCGGCGGCGGACGGGGAGAGCAGCGTGAAGGCGACCACGGTGCCGGCCACGAAGGCGGCCGCGAGGGCGGCCTGGTCCATGTAGAGGGCCTGCATCATGCGACCGACGCTCGCGCCGACGTGGGGCAGGCGTAGGTTGTCGAGGGCGAGGACGCGCGCCAGCGGCATGCCGTAGCGGGTGGCGAAGGCGGTGAGGCGCGCGCGCCGGCGCAGCTTGCGGGCCGCTTGGAAGGTCCGACGACGGGCGGCGTCGCGCGCCGCGTCCACCAGGTAGCGGACCAGGAACACGATCGACTGCCAGAAGGCCCGCAGCAGGGGCAGACCGGCGAGGCGGCCCGCCCACCGGAGGAAGTCGCGGATCCCCCATGTGTCGACGTCGTGCACCGGGAAGCTAGTGATTCGATTACAGAAATAGCGCAGGCCCCAGTGGCCGAAGTTGGGCGCCAGGCGCCGCGGCTCATCTGGATCGACCGGCGACAGCGGATCGGGGAAGGTGGCGTAGGGGTCGAAGCGGTGCCCATGCTCGACGTAGGCGCGGCCCTCCTCGTAGAAGAACCACGGACTGAAGCTGATGAGGGCGCGGGCCGCTCGCGGATCGGCCGCGTAGCGCACGATGTGCTCGACCATGCCCTCGCGCACGCCGCGGAAGAAGAGATCGGCGTCGTGGTTGCCGATGATGAAGACCAGCTCGTTGCCCGCCTCGACGAAGCGCCCCAGCGCCCTGAAGCTGCGGCGATGGAAACGGGCGATCTGGTCGAGCTTCCAGCGAGAGCGCCCCGCCGCGAAGGCCAGGCCGTGCAACTGCTCATCGTCGTCGGGGGCGCCGTCTCCGTCGGCGTCTGGCCGCAGGTCCATGTGCAAGAAGTCGATCGTGTCGCCGTTGAGCACGAGCTTCCACGGCAGCGGGAGGCCGTCGTCGCCGGCCTGCGGGTGGGCGCTCCACCACGTCAGGAAGCGACTCAGCTCGCGGTCCAGCCGAGCCACCTGCCGCAAGGCCTTGAACCCGAAGGGGGGTCGAAGCGGCCCACCGAGGTGAAGATCGGAGACGATGAGCAGGTTGGTGGGGCGCGGCGGCATGATCCACCCTACGGCGGTGGCCACCGATGGGTAAAGGTGGCCAGGCCGGGCACCCCCCGGCGCCGCGCCGCTCAGCGGCGGCGTCGCCTGAAGAGAGCCAGCAGCGCGAGCAACGGCAAGCCCGTGGAACCCGACCCCGTGGAGCCGGGCCCGCTGGCACCGGGGCCAGCACTGCAGTCACAGCCAGCGGTGGCGTCCGCGCCGCCGTCGACCGAGCCGTCGGCGAGCGCGGCCGCGTCGGCCGACGTCGTGGCGTCGGGGAGGACGCCGGTGTCGACCCTGGGATTG
>CALBMW010000625.1 GCA_937896275.1 uncultured Myxococcales bacterium | reverse complement strand
CGCACTCAGGGCCGAGGCCTTTTTCACGCCGCTGTAGCCGCTGGGGCCGCCGCAGGGCCGGGCGGACCGCCCGCAGGAACCACGCCTGGTGCTCGTAGTGCCGTCGACAGGAGGCGCAGGTGGCCAAGTGAGCGTCGAAGTCGGCGCGCTCCCGGTCATCGAACTCGCCGTCGACGTAGGGGTCGATGAACTTGCGAAAGTCGTCACAGTCGACGCGGCTCATGCCGGACACCCCACACGCTGCGGACCCGTCATCGTGTGCCTCATGCGCCCACCGCGCGCGCCTTGCGGCGCCGGAACGCGTCGAGCTCGGCGATGTTGTCGGCCGTGACGCCCTCGGGCGCCTCGATGAGGCCCCGCTCCACCGCGTAGTCGAACAGGCGCGCCTGCAGCAGCTTCCTCGCACGGTGGAGGCGGCTCATCACCGTGCCCACCGGGCAATCGAGGACCTCGGCGATCTCTTTGTAGGAGAGGTCGTGCATGTCGGCGAGCAGCACGGTCATGCGGAACTCGAAGGGCAGATCGTCGAGCGCGCTCATCACCTCGTCGCCGATCACGTGCTTGAGGAACGCCTCGCGCGTGTCGGGGGGGACGAAGCTGCTCTCTTCGGCAGCGTAGCGGTTGAGCAGGTCGTCGATCTGCCGATCGTCGAGCACCTGCTGCTCGGTCTGCCTCTTGCGGTATCGATTGATGAAGATGTTGGTCTGGATGCGGAACAGCCAAGCCTTGATGTTGGTGCCCTGCTCGAAGCGGTGCCAGAAGCGGTAGGCCCGGAGCAGCGTCTCCTGGACCAAGTCCTCGGCCTGCGCGGGGTCTCGGGTCATCCGCAGGGCGGCGCCGTAGAGGGCGTCCGCCTGAGGCATGGCGACCTGTTCGAACTCGACGTGCTCGGCCTTCCTGCCGAAGAGGCGGCTCAACATTTCGTTCTCCCCCGGAATCGAAAAAGTTCAACGCTGGGTACGAACCAGACGCCAATCCGATTCAATTCCGTTTCTCGAGCAGAACCTGCGCACCGACACCGACCTCGGCAAGTCTCTCAGACCGGCCGCGGCACGTAGTCGTAGCCCAGCGGCGGCGGCACGTAGTCGTAGCCCAGCGACGCGGCGACCGCGGCGTGGGTGCAGGCGCCGTCGAAGGTGTTCAGCCCCAGGCGCAGCGCCGGATCGCTGGCGCAGGCCGCATGAAGCCCCTTGTTGGCGATGGCCAGCCCGTAGGCGCGCGTGGCGTTGTTGAGCGCGAAGGTGCTGGTCCGGGCGACGGCGCCCGGCATGTTGGCCACGCAATAGTGCACCACGCCGTCGACGACGTAGGTGGGGTCGGCGTGGGTGGTGGGCTTGCAGGTCTCGATGCAGCCGCCCTGGTCCACGGCCACGTCCACCACCACCGCGCCCGGCGTCATCTGCGCGATGAGCGCGCGGCTCACCAGCGTGGGCGCGCGCGCGCCCGTGACCAGCACCGCCCCGATCACCAGATCGGCCCCCACCACCAGCTCGGCGATGTTGTGGGCGTCGCTGTAGAGCGTCTGCACGCGGCCCAAGAAGACGTCGTCGAGGTAGTTCAGGCGCCGCGTGTTCAGGTCGAGCACCGTGACGTTGGCCCCCATGCCCACGGCGACCTTGGCCGCGTTCATCCCGACCACGCCGCCGCCGATGATCACCACCGCGCCGCGCCGCACGCCGGGCACGCCCCCCAACAGGACGCCCAGGCCGCCGTGACCCTTCTCGAGGCAGCGCGCGCCGACCTGTGGCGCCATCTTGCCGGCCACCTCGCTCATCGGCATCAGCAGCGGCAGGCTGCCGTCGGGCTTCTCGATGGTCTCGTAGGCCACCGCGGCGACGCGCTTTTGCAGGAGCACGGCCGCCAGCTCGGGCACGGCCGCGAGGTGGAGGTAGGTGTAGATGATCTGGCGGTCCTGGATGCGGTCGTACTCCGCGGGGACCGGCTCCTTGACCTTGACGATCATCTGGGCGGCGCCCCATGCCTCGTCCGGGCCGTCGACCAGGGTGCCGCCCGCCGTGACGTAGGCGTCGTCCGTGATGCCGCTGCCCTCGCCAGCGCTCCTCTCGATCAGCACGGTGTGTCCGGCGTCGACCAGGTCCCGCACGCCCGCGGGGATGAGCCCGACCCGATATTCGTGGTTCTTCACTTCTTTGGGGACGCCGATGATCACGCGGGGACCTCGCGGGCTGGTGGTGGACGGCGGGGGCAGTATACGCGCGCAGCCGCGGGCACGGAATGGCCCCGAAGCGCGCGGGCACGTAACCTCGGGGGGTGCTGTCCCTCTTCGCACTCGTCGCGGCCCTCGCGAGCCCCCCGGTCGATGGCGTGGTCTCGTGGCTCCGCGCCCACGGCTGGGGCGCTCCCGTCCGCGACGCGCTGCTCGACGAGGTCGCCGCCGATCTGGCGAAGCGGCTGGACGGACCGGCCTCGGGGCCGACCCCGGACGCTGCCCGCGCCCACCTCGTCTTCCTGCTGAGCCGCGCCGGCGTCGCCGATGCCCACGTCTATCCCTTGGTCGTCCGCCACGGAGACGACGCCGGCTTCGAGGCGCACCTGCCGGCGCTGCTGGGGCGGCTGGAGCGCAGCACGCCGCCCACCCACGTGGGCGTGGCGACCGTGGGGGACGGCGGCCAGCGAACGACGGCCGTGGTGCTGGTTCACCGGGGGGTCGTGCTCGACACGCCTCTGCCGCGCGCAGCCCCCGAGGGCTTCACGGTGCACGTCGCGGGCGCGCTGCGCCGCGGCTATTACAGCCCGCGCGTCATCCTCGCCACGCCCGCCGGCACTCGCGAGGTCGCCGCGCGCGCGCTCACGCGGCGCGTCGATGCCGCCCTGGCGCTCGACGCGGGGCCGGGCGTGTATGGCCTCGAGGTGGTCGCCGACAGCGTCTATGGGCCGGTCGTCCTCGCCAACGATCGGATCTACGTGGGGGTCGATCCGCCGCCGCTGCCCGTCGTGCGGCTCGCGCCCGCGGGACCCGCCGCGGGACGCACTGTGTCCCCCGAGCGGGCCCTGGCGGCCCTCATCGACCGGCATCGCGCGAAGGCCGGCTTGCCGCCGCTGCGCTGGGACGCCGAGTTGGCGCTGGTGGCTCACGAGCACGCGCAGGATCTGGCCCGGCGCCAGACGCTGGTGCACGCCCCGCCGGGGAAGGGGACGCTGGTCACCCGATTGCGGGCCCGGGGCCGCAGCGCCGCCTGGGTCGCCGAGAACCTGGCCGAGGCCGATAACCCACGGCGCGCGCTCGAGGCCTTCCTCGCCAGCCCCGGCCACGCCCGCAACCTGAGCCTGGCGTCACTCCGTGACGTGGGGGTCGGTGTCTCGGGTCGCTACTACGTGGTGGTGCTCGCGACCCGGTGAGGCACGGGGGTCAGCCCTGGGAGTCATCGCCCCCGGCCGGCAGATCCTCGCCTCCGGCCGGCGGATCCTCGCCTCCGGCCGGCGGATCCTCGCCGCCGCTTCCGAGCAGCGTGCGCTCGCCCGTGGCCGTGATCGTCGCCTTGCAGTCGAAGAGGCCCCCGTTGTAGCGGCGGCGCGAGGTGCCGGTGAGGGTGGCCGCGGTGCTGTTCGCGCCCAGCTTCATCGTGCCCTCGGTGACCTCGATGAACTCGATGCCGCCGGCCAGCTGGCTGCTGATGCCGTACGCGAAGTCGCCGTTCTTCTCGACGGCGCCGCGAAACAGGTACAGCGCGCCCACGTCGTCGATGACGCGGGTCAACTCGCCGCCGTTCTGTGCCAGCACGACGTCCTCGCTGAACGCTTCGTCCGTCGTGGGGAGAAACGGGATGCCCGGGATCACGTCGCAGTTGGTCTCGGTGACCTTCAGCTGCATCACCCAGGTACCCGAGAAGGTGGCGCCCATCGCGGTGCCAGCCTCGATCGCCTCGACGTCCTTGACGGTCAGGCCGTTGGGATCGGAGTCGGCGCCGCATCCGGCGAGCATCAGCACGCAAAAGGGAAGGACTCTACGCATTGGAAGCCTCCTGAAGAGCGAGGGACCATAGCACGCCCCTGCAAGTCGGCGCGCCCCCGAAATCGGGGCCCGGTTACATGGACAGCGAGGTCAGCGCGCCACGCTCGACGTAGCGAAGGTACAGGTTCAGGCAAGCGTTCTCGAAGGCGCGCTGGGCAGCGAGCAGCTCGTCGGCGGCGCGGGCGGCCAGCAACTCGGCCCGGTGGCCCTCGTCCTGCTCGGCGAGCTCGACATCAGCGAAGACCCGGTGCACCTCGACCTGCTCGGCCAGCAGCATGGCAACCTGCTCGGCGGCCTGCGCTTCGACCTGCCGCGCGCGCATCGCGTCCTGATCCAGCTCGTTGCGCAGCGCCAGGTGCTCGCGCAGGCGGGCCGCGACAGGCAGCACGTCGGCGCTCGAGATCCCACCGAAGGGCACCGCGCCCAGCGCCTGGAGTTCGGTGAGCGTCTGACGGTAGACGGCGTCGAGATCCTCGCGCTGCCGCACCGCGTGGTCGACGTCGTGCGTCGCGTCCACCAAGGTCTCGCGACCACTGCCCAGCGCGGCCTCGATCTGCAGCAGCTGCCCCTCGAGCCGGGTGCGGGCCTCAATGCGCCCGCGCGCCTGCACGTCCGTGCGCTCGCGCAGTTGGTGGGCGCGGGCCTCGACCTCGTCGAGCGTGCGCCGGGCGCCGGCCACCCAGGCCAGCGCCCGGCGGATGGCGGGGGGCGGCCCCTGCTCCCAGCACGTGTCGACGCGCCCGCACAGCGTGTCGGCGAAGAGGCGCCACTCGGGCACGACCCCGGCCGGCGGCACCGCGGGGATCTCGCCCGCCTCGCCCGACGCCCCGTGCTGATCGCCGGCCAGCAGCATCAGCCCATGCTCCAGCGCGGCCACGACCTCGAGCGGCGACGCCGGTCGGTCCGCGGGATCCTTCGCGAGACAGCGGTAGACCAGCGCGCGCACCGGCTCGGGCAGCGGCGACCCGGCGAGGAGGCGCGGCACGGGCTCGTGCATGTGGCGCTCGATCACCGCGGTGGGGTCCTCAGCGTCGAAGGGCGGCGCGCCCGCGATCAGGTGGTAGAGCACCGCGCCGACCGCGTACAGGTCGCTCTGGGGGCTCGGCTGTGTCCCGCGCGCCAACTCGGGCGCCAGGTACAGCGGCGTCCCCACGATCACCGGCCCGGTGCTCTCATGGGCGCGGTGAGGGCTATCGTCCTCGACGCGCAACACACCAAGATCAATGAGCTTTACGTGATCTGCGAATTGCCCGCTGGCGCAGAGGAAGATGTTCTCGGGCTTGACGTCGCGGTGGATCACGCCGCGTCGGTGGAGCACCAGCAAGGCCTCGCAGAGCTGCAGCCCGATGCGCAGCGCGCGCGAGGGCTCGAAGCGCCCGTGGACGTCGAGCTCGTGCTGCAGATCGTGCCCGCGCAGGCGCTCCATCGCGACCCAGGCGCGACCGTCGTCGAGCCGCCCACCGTCGAGGGTCGTCACGAGGTGCGGGTGGCGCAGGCCCCGGCCCACGTTCCAGGCGGTGATGAGGCGCTCGGTCACCCGCCACGGATCGGGGAGATCGGCCTTGGTCACCTTGATGGCCACGCGGCGGCTGGTGGACAGGTGGCGCGCCTCGAAGACGTCGGCGGTCGCCCCGGTGCCCAGACGGTCGAGCAGGGTGTAGCCGCGTGTTCGCAGCGCGTCGGACAGGTTCAACCGGGGCGGTCGATCGGTCAACGGTGGCTCGCGTGCCTCGCGTGTGTCGGCGTCATGTAGCAGAGACCGGGCACGCGCGCCTACTCCGCCGCTCGCTCGAGGCGGGCGTCGGGTATGCTGCGCCGATGATCACCGAGCTCGCCGCCGGTCGGGTCACCCTGCGCGGCCAATCGCTGGGCGGCATGTACACCGGCTTCCACGTGCCCGAGTTCGACGCGCTGCTCGACTGCGGGGTCGCCTTGCGGGGGGGCGCGTCGTGCCGCCACCTGTTCCTCAGCCACGCCCACATCGATCACCTCGGCGGTCTGCCCTCGCTGCTGGGCATGCGGGGCCTGACGGGCGTGACCGAGCCGCTCACGGTGTACGCGCCGGCCGCCGTCGCCGACGGCTTGTCCCGGGCCCTCGATGGTTTCGCAGGGCTGCACCGCTGGCCGCTCGTGGTGCGCACCGTGCCCATGGAGCCGGGAGACGAGGTGCAGCTGCGGCGCGACCTGTGGGTGCGGGCCTTCCGAACCTTCCATCCGGTGCCCTCGCTGGGCTTCCTGTTCTTTCGGCGGGTCCAGAAGCTGAAGGCAGAGTTCGAGCACCTGCCCGGTCCAGAGATCGCCACCCGGCGGCGCCGCGGGGATCCTCTGTTCGACACCGTCGAGCATCACGAGCTGGCCTACGCGACGGACACGTTGCCCGCGGTTCTCGACCACGCGCCTGAGCTGTTTCGAGTCCGCACGCTGGTGCTCGAGTGCACCTTCCTGGACCACCGCAAGACGGTCGAGGCGGCGCGCGCAGGCTGCCACATCCACCTCGACGAGCTGCTGCCCTACGCGCCCCACTTCGAGAACGAGGCGCTGGTGTTGATGCACTTCAGCCAGCACTACCAGCCCGCCGAGGTGCACGCCCTGCTGCACGCGCGGTGGCCCGCCAAGACCCGCGGGATCGTGCGACCGTTCGCGCCGACCGAGGGGCCCTGGTGGAACTGAGATCGCGGTGGAGTCAGCCGGCCATGCCCGCCCGGCGCCGCCGGAGCTGCAGCCCGCCGAGCAGCAGCAGGGCCAGCCAGGGCAGGGCGGCGGCGGCGTCGGCGGCCCGACAGCCGCCCTCTTCGGGCTCGTCGCGCGGCACCTCGCCGGCGACGCAGCGGTTGCACTCACGGAACGAGGTCTCGGCCTTGTCCGTGCAGCGGTCCTGGGGGGCGCACACCCCGTCCACGCCCGTGATCTGCACGCAGTAGCCGCCCGCCCGGTCAGTGACCCAGCACGGATCGACGCACAGCACGCACTCGTCGACGTCGGTGGCGGGGTTGTCGGTGCACAGGGTGTCGCGCACGCAGGCGCCGTAGCGCGGGCCGGGCTGCTGGCAGGCGTCGCCCTCGTCGAGGCCATCGCACGCGAAGAAGGCGGCCGGCACGTTGGCCAGCGCCGCGCCGGGCGCGAGCCCGACGGCGAGCAGCGCGAAGAGGGTGAGGCGTCGCATGCGCCTACTGTCGGGGCGCGCCCTCGGACGAGTCAACGTCCGGGGGCAGGGGGGGCTCGTCGGGCGGCCACGGGCGACCCTGAACGAGGGCCTCGGGCAGCAGCGGCGAGGGCCGGCCCGAGCACAGCAGCCAGAGCTGGTGCGCGGCCCGCGTCATCGCCACATGCAGCAGGTGCCGCGACTCGATGTCGTCACCGAAGTGCTCGGCGGTGGGCTCGAGCAGCACCACGTAGTCGTACTCCAAACCCTTGATCTGAAAGATGTCCGTCAGATCGATCCCCGGCGTGAAGCTGAAGTCCTGGGCGCGCACCCGGCGAAGCTCGGGCACCTCGGCGCGCCGCAGGCCCTCGTGGTACAGATCGGCCACCTGCGGCGTGCGGGCCACCAACGCCACGGTCGCGCGGCGCTCGCGATCGCGCAGGCTCTTGAGCGCGTCGGCCAGGAAGGCCACGGCCTCGCCCGTCTCCTCGAAGCGGTGCAGCTCGACCGGGGCGCCCGCGTGGGCGTCGCGGGCCGGATCGCCGGCGGCCAGCGGCCCCAGCACGTGGTGCGCGAGGGCCATCACCTGCTGCGTGGACCGGTAGCTGATCGCCAGCGGGGGCAGGACGTGCGCCTTGATCCCGAGCAGGCCCACCAGGGCGTCCCAATCCTCGAAGCCCGTGTCCAGCCACAACCGTTGGGCCGTGTCGCCCGCCAGGGTCACCGGCGACCGGGGCCGCGCCGCGCCGCACAACACCTTCAGGATCAACGGAGAGAGATCCTGCGCCTCGTCGACCACCACGTGCTCGAAGGCCACCGACTGCCCCGAGGGCCCCGTGAGCCGGTCGTACTTGATCTGGCAAATACGCAGGATCATGGCCAGATCGTCGGTGTCCACGCGCCCCCGCAGGTCACCCTCGTCGAGGGCCAGGCCGTCGATGCCGGTCCGGCGGTCGGCGTCGACGTGGTCGTAGTCGTCCGGCTCGTCGGCTTGCGTGGCGACCGTGTCGACGAGCTGATCGAGCTCCCACTCGTAATACGGCGCGCCGGCGCGGCGAAGGCCGTCGGCCAGGCGCCGCCGGTCGGTCAGGAACATGGCCCAGGTCTCGACCGGATCGCCCAGGGCCTCGCGCGCCTGCCGCATGATCCGCCGCGCGCCCGCCAGGCCCGCGCCCACCGCCGCCGGCCCCTCGGTCTCCAACCACCGGCCCAGGGCGTCGAGCCGGCGCATGACCGGCAGGTTGCGGCGCTTGACCCAGGCGTCGAGCAGCGGGGGCCCCCCCGCGCGGTCGAACAGGTCGTCCCAGTCGCGCGCCTCGTCGCGCACCGCCTCCTCGAGGAGCGCCAGCATCGCGGGGTGCCGCTTCAGCCGCCGCGCGCCGAGGGGCGTGTCGTCGGTGCGCTTGAACTTCTTGAGCCCCGGCACCAGCCGCTTGGCCGTCTCGAAGGCCCAGCCGGGGAAGGTGCGGATCGGCACGCCCTCCACGTCGAGGGCGGGCAGCACCAGGCTCACGTAGCGGCGCAGCGCGTCGCCGGGGGTGATGATCAACACCCGCTTGGGGGCGAAGCGCTTGGGGTCCTGGAAGTGCAGGAAGGCCACGCGGTGCAGGGCGATCGTCGTCTTGCCGGTGCCCGCGCCGCCTCGGATGATCACCACGCCCGAGCGGTCGGTGGTGATGGCGCGGAACTGCTCCGGATCGATGAGGGCGGTGATCTCGGGCAAGCGCCCGTCCGCGCGGCCGTGGCCGAGCCGGTCGCTCGGCGCGCGAATGGCGGTGCCCACGCCGCCCGCCAGGCGTGAGCGATCGGCGCTGAGGTGGCGCCACTCATCGTCGACGCCGCGCACCAGCACGGCGTCGCCGTCCTGAACGCGCACCAGCTCTCCACCGCTGATGTTGACGGTCCGGCGGATCTCGACGTGGCCGGTCTGGAGGGCGTCGGCGAAGCGCTCCTCGTACTCGTCACCGCTGCGATAACAGTAATAAATCCGGCTGATTGGCGAGTTTCGCCAGTCGACGATCTGGACGCCCCGGGCGGTGTCGATGAACGCGCGGCGGCCCACGAAGACGTCGCGCACGCGGGCCTCGCCGTCCTTCGCGTCGCGCAGTCGCAGGTGCGCGAAGTAGGGGTTCGCCGGGTCGACCGGCAACTCATAGTCGCGGTCGAGCGTGGCGCGCAGGGCGGCGAGGCGGGTCATCGTCTCGACCAGCATCGCGTGATCCTCGGCGCGCTCCTCGGCGATTTGATCCCTCAACGAGACCATCTCGCGATCGTAGTCGGTGCGCGGGACGGGCTGCGCGGCCACCCGCGCCAGCTCCTTCTGGATGCGGCGCAGCTGCGCCAGCTCCTCGGCGAGGATCGCGCGATCGGTGAGGGTGGGGATGTCGTCGGTCATCGGAGCCCCGCAGCCGCCACAAGGACCGGAGGTTCTAGCAGAGCCGCACCGGACCTGCCAGCGCGCGGCCCGCCTGGCGGGAGGCCGCTAGACCAGCAGGAGCTCGACGTGCAGGCCGCCGTTGCGCAGCGGGTGGCGCGCCAGCATCGGACGGCCGAGGCGGGCGGCGAGGGCCGGATCGGGGCTCAGGATGGCGCCGCGCCAGCCCGCGAAGGGGCCGGCGAGCAGCGCGCCCAGGTGGTCGAAGGCGCCGGCGTTGCGCGCGCGCTTGCCGTAGGGCGGGTTGCAGATCAGCAGGCCGGTCTCGGCGGGCGGGCGGGCCTTGGCGGCCTCGGCGACCGTGACCGCGAGGGCCA
>CALBMW010000624.1 GCA_937896275.1 uncultured Myxococcales bacterium | reverse complement strand
CACCCCGAGCAGCGCGCCCGCGTGCGCGTAGACGATCGCGTTCGACTTCACGTGCTTGGCGATGCGCCAGGCGAAATCGAGCGCGGCCCACTCGCTGTCGGTCGGCGCCCGCCGCGTGGCGAGGCTGCCCCGTCGCACGTCGTCGACGATCGTGTCGCGATCCTGCACCAACAGGCCCCCCGCGACGCGCCGCACCTCGAGGTGTCGCCCCTGCCCCGGCCAGGGATCGTGGGCCAGCAGACGGATGTTCTTCTTGCGCGTGAGCACCGTGTGGGCGCCGGGCTCGAAGGCGGGCGCGATCACCGCCTCGAGGAAGGTCTCGGCCAGCACGAGGGCCGTCGCCTCGTCCACGGGGACGTTCAGCCCCACGATGCCGCCAAAGGCGCTGTCGGGATCGGTGGCGCGCGCGCGCCTGTAGATCTCGGCGAGCGGTTCGTCACCGAGCGCCTCCGCCGCGCCGCAGGGGTTGCCGTGCTTGAGGACCACCACGCCCGGCGCCCGCAGGTCGACGGCGATGTTCAGCGCGGCGTCGAGATCGAGCAGGTTGTTGTAGGACAGGGCCTTGCCATGGAGCACCCGCGCCCGAGCCAACGAGGGTTGATCGGCGGCGGTCGGCAGCGCGTAGAACGCCGCGCGCTGGTGGGGGTTCTCGCCATAGCGCAGGGGCAGGCTCACCGTAGCCTCGATGAGGAGCGGATCGGGCAGCGCCACGTCGGGCAGCGCCACGTCCTCCCGCCCCATCCAAGTGGCGATGGCCAGGTCGTAGCTGGCGGTGTGCCGGAAGGCCTTCAGCGCCAGGGAGCGTCGGCGCATCGCGTCGACCGAACCCATCTGCAGCGCCGCCGCCACCTCTCCGTAATCGGCCGGATCGACCACGACGATGGTGTGCGCGTGGTTCTTGGCCGCCGCGCGCAAGAGGGTCGGCCCGCCGACGTCGATCTGCTCGATGGCCTCGGCCTCGGTGACGTCGGGGCGCCCGATCGTCTCGCGAAAGGGGTACAGGTTGACGACCACCAGCCCGATGGGCGCGATGCCCTCGCGCTCTGCCTCGAGCCGGTCGTCGTCGCGGTCCCAGCGTCCCAGCACGCCGCCGTGCACCCGCGGGTGCAGCGTCTTGACGCGGCCGCCCAGGATCTCGGGCGCGCCGGTGATCGCGCTCACGGGGGTGACCGGCAGGCCGGCCTCGGCCAGCGCCCGCGCGGTGCCGCCGGTGCTGACCAACTCGACGCCGCGATCGGCGAGGGCCCGGGCGAAGTCGACGAGCCCGCTCTTGTCGGAGACCGACAGGAGCGCGCGACGGAGCGGGGGCGTCATGGAATCATCCGGTCACCGGTCGCCGGCCGGAACGGGGGCAGCGGGGACGCGACACGGTGCGGTCAGTCTGGGCGCTGTGGGCAGCGAGTCGCCCACCGGGGGGATCGACTGGGGGCGCGCTGGGGGCCCGCTGTGTGGCACCGGCACCATGGCCTGCTCCGTGAGCCCCGCCCAGCGCTTCCGCAGCGGGTGGCCGACTCACCGACAGCGTCTCAGTCGAGCCCGATGTTGTTCTCGAGAAACTGAAGAAAGTCCTGCAGCCCCAAGCCCTCGGCGGTCTCCCGCAGCTTCTGGAGGCCCTTCACCTCGACCTGCCTGATGCGCTCGCGGGTCAGGTTGAGGATCTCGCCCACCTCTTCGAGGGTGATCCCGCCCCGCTCGGCGACATCGAGCGCGCAGGTCTCTTCCATCTCCCAGACCTCGAGATCCGGGAAGTTGAGCTTGATGGAGCCCGTCTCGGGGTTCACGTCGAGGTAGAGGTGGTGCTTGCACGACACGTAGGGGCAGGGGCGAACGCCCTCGACACACTGCGAGCGGTGGAAGGGCCGGTCGATGACGACGTCGCGCAGCTCTTCGGCGAGCGCGATCTCTTCCTTCGACAGGCGCTTGGTGGCGATCGTACGCGAGCGCCGACGCCCTTTCTTGCCTGGGCGGCGTCGCTCGATGCGGCGCTCCTTCCGGAACGAGTCCGGCGGGCGCTCGGTGAGCTCCGGATCCGCCTGCGTCGATCCTTCCTTCAACTCGCCTCCTCCGCGACGCCCGTTTCGGCGCCCGGGCGCCTCGACGCGGCCGACTGGTGCGCTGTTCCGAGCTCGATGGGTGGTGCTGACGCGACAGACGCGCCGCTCAGGGCACGACGACCCACGGGTGCCAGAACTAGCACACCGGCTTTTTGGGGGTCAACGCATTAATTGCGGGCAGGGCCAGTCTGGGGGCCCGGCGGTGCCAAGCTGATTATTCAGCGATCTCGGGCTGTTGCCGTGTCATCGCCCGGGCCCGTGATCAGAAGGTAGACGCCGACGCCAATCAGTGCGCCCGCCACGCCGAACGAGATGTCGGCGTTGCGCGCCTCCGCCAGCACGGCGTCACGATCGTCGCGACGCCCCGCGTTGTAGTCGTCGGCCTGCGCGGAGGCGCGCACGCCGAAGAAGGTGCCCAGGCCCGCCACCGCCACGCCGGTGCCGACGCCCGCCCACCCCCAACCGCGACGACCGAAGCGCGCTCCCTGGACCTGGGGCGCCGCCTC
>CALBMW010000623.1 GCA_937896275.1 uncultured Myxococcales bacterium | reverse complement strand
CCAGCCGCGCCGACATGCGCCGCCTGGCCGGCAACTGGCTCGAGCGCCTGGGCCAGCCCGGCCTCGCGCTGGCCGCCGACACCTACCGCGTGGCCCTGACCCAGCGCCCCGACCACCCCTCGATCTACCACCTGCTGGCCATGACCTTGGTGCGCCTGGGTCGCTACGACGAGGCCCTCGACGCCGCCCTGACCGGCATCACCGCGCGGCGCGCCAACGGACGCTTCGAGGCCTCCGAGCGCATCCTGCAGGAGGACGCCCAGATCATCGCCGCCGCCTGGCTGGCCGCCGACCCCGCCGCGCGCGAGACCATCGAGGCGAAGCTGGCCCGCTTCAGCCTGCGCGTCGACGACACGCCGACCATGCGCTTCGTGCTGACCTGGGAGACCGACGCCAACGACGTGGACTTCCACATCTTCGATGGCAACTTCAACCACGCGTTCTACTCGCGCCGGCAGTTGGCGAGCGGCGGCGACCTGTACGCCGACATCACCACCGGCTATGGCCCGGAGTGCTTCACGATCCACGACCCGAAGGCCTTCCCCTACCTGCTCAAGGCCCACTACTACAGCCGTGGGCCGATGGGCTACGGGGCGGGCAAGGTGCAGATCATCCGGCACGACGGCAAGGGTCGCATCGGCTTCGAGGATCGCCCCTTCGTGATCATGAGCGACGGCGCCTACGTCGATCTGGGGCGTGTCCGCGGTGCGGACGCCAAGCCCACGGCGCCGCCGAAGGCCGCACAGCAGATCGCCCGCTGACCCCCGCCCGAGGCCAGCACGTTTATTGCTAGGCGCAGTCCTCGTCGAACAACCGTTCGATCGGAGGTGAGCCGATGCGATGGCTACCGCTGACCGCCCTGGGCTTCCTGGGCATCTGGGCCGTTGACGCGGCCTCGTCCGACCGTGACCCGGCCGCGCCAAGGCTGCGTGACACCGCCGCGACGGCAGCCCCCGGCGCGGCACAGCCTGACACATTCCGGCGCGTTGGACCGGTGCCCGATTACGCACCGGTCGGCTACGTGGTCTCGCACGCGCGTCTGCGCCAGCACGCGCCGCGCATGGCCGAGGCCCTCGACCGCCACCTGGGCGCCCGACACGTGGTGGAGACGCGGCAGCCCAGCTCGGCCGACATGCCGGACAACGATCTGTGGCTGCGTGATCACCAGCCGATCTACGTGCGCAACGCCAACGGCACCTTGACGGCCGTGCGCCCGCTGCACCCCCAGCCCTCGCGCGCCCAGTGGATGCCCCTCATCCCGCGCCCCTCGATTCTGACTAAGCGCCTGCCGCTGGTGCACGAGAACGGGAACCTGGTCACGACCGGGCGGCACGTCTTCGTCTCCGAACGCATCTTCGACGACAACGCGCGCAGCACCGTCGAGCCCGAGCTGACCGCAGGGGGCTACCTGCCCCGTTCGTCTGACGCCACCCTCGGCGTGTTGGCCGACGCGCTGGGCCGCCCCGTCGAGGACTTCGTGATCCTGCCCCGCATGCCGTCCGAGGCGACCGGGCACGTCGATCTGCTCCTCATGCCCCTCGACGATCACACCATCGTGGTGCCGCGCATCCCGGCCCAGGCCCTCAACGCGCCCTCCACGCCCTCTGAGCAGCGCTTGGCCCTGCAGACGCGGGACTTCCTCGACCAAATCGCCGACACGGTC
>CALBMW010000622.1 GCA_937896275.1 uncultured Myxococcales bacterium | reverse complement strand
GTCCGAGTGGCGCGCCGAGGAAAAAGTCGGTGTACCCGTGCTTGGTGGCGATCGCGCGCAGGTCGGCGAGCGGTTCGATCACGTCCTCCGGCGTCCCCGCAATGATCAGACTGTCCACGACAGCCGCCGCCACCTTCAGGCACGCGCCGTCGATGCCGAGCCCTGCGTCGAACGCCGCCTTCACCGCGTGGGCCGACTCGACGTCGAGCCCGATCAGCTCCATTGCCTTCCACATGCCGGGGTTGCCGACGATCAGCGCGACCTGACGCCGCGCGTGATCACGCGCCCGTCCGCGGTCACGCGAGACCGACACGTTCATCCCGAAGTGCAGACGGAAGTTCGGGTCAGCGGCAGCGCGGGCGCGAAGTGGAGCCGTGTTCGAAATCGCGTCGTAGACCGGCGACTCGAGTGCCGCGCGGGAGTGGATCGGAAGGTTGCTGGCCGCGATGCACCCGTCCGCGTGAGCGGCGGCGATCTCGACGATCCGCGGCCCGAGCCCCGCTATCACGAGCTGCGGCGGCTGCGGGACCGGGTAGGTGAGCTTTGCCTTCGCGTCGCTCACGAAGCCGATCCTCGCACCGAGCAGCGGGTATTCGTCGAGCGCCACCTCTGCGCCGCTCCACAGGGCCTTCATGAGGAGCACTGACTCCTCCACGACAGCAGCGCGCTTCTCCATCCGAAACAGGTTGGACACGAGTGCGCCGCCCGAACCCATGCCGAGTGTCATTGTCCGTCCCGGCGCGAGAAGCTCGCTGATCGTGGCGGCGGAGGAGGCCATCTCGATCGGATTGCGCCCGAACGGCCATGTGACGTTGGTGCCCACGCCGCACCCCCTCGCCGCGAGCGCCGCGAGCGCGACGTAGACGTTCCGAGCGAGCATCTGGTCCTGCACCCAGATCGTGTCGACCTGGCCGCCGAACGTCTCACCAACGGCGACGATGTCTCGGATGTGCGACCAGGGCGTCACCTGGACGCCGAGCTGCTGGTTCATTGAACTGCTCCTTCTTGGATGTCGAGCACGAGTGCTGCGCTTGCTCCCGCGGCCACGTGCGGCGCCACCGCGCCACGGTCCATCACGTACATTCGCGTCGCTCGCGCGGCGAGATCTCCGTCGCCATGATCAGAGACGAGGACACCGATGCCCAAAGAAGGCAGGTGCTCGATGAGTCGCGTGACGCTCTCGACGACGAACGGCGCGAGTCCCTCGGTAGGCTCGTCCATCAGGACGTATTTCGGCCCGACGAGGACGGCACGCGCGATCGCAAGCATCTGCTGCTCGCCACCGCTGAGTGCCTGCGCCCGGACGCTCCGCCGGCGCGCGAGCCCAGGGAAGAACTCGAGCACGTCGGCGACGCTGATCGGCCCTCCGCGCCGCCGTCCGCTCGCGAGGCCGAAGTGCTCCTCGACGCTGAGGCTGTGGAATAGCCGCCGGCCCTGCGGGACGATGGCGACGCCGGCGCGCGCTGCCCCGACCGCCGTGGAGTGGCTGACGTCGGTCCCGTCGACGACGATCCGGCCGACCCGGTCGCCGTGCAGCCCCATGATCGACCGGAGCAGCGTGGTCTTCCCCGCGCTGTTGGCTCCGACGAGCGCGACGAGCTCGCCGGGCGCGAGCTCCAGGTCGGCGCCGCGCACCGCCGGCACCGCCCCGTAGCGGGCGGTCAGTGACCGGACTTCAAGCACGACGGGAGCTCCTCATGTAGATCCGGTCGAAGGCGTCGGACGCCTCGACGTCGGCGGGCGATCCCTCGGCGACTATCTGTCCGAGCTCGAGCAGGACCATACGCGTCGCAAGGCGACGCACCAGCTGCATGTCGTGGTCGACGAACAGCACCGCGACGTCCTCACCGAGGTCGAACACGAGCTCTATCAACGCCCCGGCCTCATCCCGCGTGAGCCCTGCGCCCGGTTCGTCGAGCATCACGACCTTGGCCGGTCGCGCGACCGCGACGACGATCTCGAGCTTGCGCTGCTCAGCATACGGGAGGCTCGCGACAGGCCGGCGCCGGATGTCGCCGAGCCCCGATCGCTCGACGAGCTCATCGACTCGTGACCAGGTGTCTTTCATCGATCGCCACGAGCGGAATGGGTGCGCGCGGCGTGGGTGCCCTGAACCCACGGCGAGAGCGAGGTTCTCCTCTACCGTGCGCGTCGACAGCAGGTTCGTGATCTGGAACGTGCGCGCGAGGCCCTTGCGCGCACGCCGCTGCGGCGACCAGGTGGTGATGTCGCTGCCGTCGAGGAGGATCCGTCCACTCGTGGGGACCCGCGATCCCGCCACGAGATTCATCAACGTCGTCTTCCCTGCTCCGTTCGGGCCCATCAAGGCCATCCGGTCACCCTTGTTGAGCTGGAGCGACACGTCCTGCGTGAGGTGGACGCCCCCGATGGAGAACGAGATGTCGTGCAACGCAAGCGCCTCGGTCATGACGAGAGCTCCAGCGCCGCGTTCTCGTCGTCCGTACGCGCAGCCGCCGTGGCGGCTTCGTCTGCGACGGAAGGCCGTCTGCGGCTCGGGCGGCGTACGGTCGCGTGGACCGCAGCGCGCACGCGTGCGAGCGGGTTCTGACCGATCATCGCGATGACGACGTACAGCACCCCGAGGAGGAGGAGCCACCGGTCGAAGCGACTGCTCAGGTAATCCTCCGCGAAGGTGATCACGACCGCGGCGAGTGCGGCGCCGACGAGGCCGATCCCGCCGACGACGGCAAAGAGAAGTGCCTTCGCGGACACCAGCGGCGCGAACTCGGCAGGGCTCACGAACCGCGTCGCGAGCGCATTCAGGCAACCCGCCACTCCCGCGATGAACGCGGAGATGCCGACGGCTGCGACTCGGTACGGGGCGCTCCCGTAGCCGAGCGCCGCCATTCGGCTCTCGCTGTCACGGATGCCGATCAGCGCGGCGCCGAACGGGGACCGGAGGATAACGACGACGAGGACTGCGAGGAGGAGGAACCATCCCCCCGTGAACCACATCAGGTTCTCCGCAGGCCGCAGGTCGAGACCGAACAGCCCCGTCTTCGGGCGGGTGATTCCGGAGATCCCGTCGTCACCGCCGAGCGTGCCCCAACGCGTCGTCAGCGCGCGCAGCATCTCGGCGAAGGCGAGCGTGATGAGGAGGAAGTGGATGCCGCTGAGGCGGCCCGCGACGAGGCCTACGACGACGCCGACGATGACAGAGGCGGCGACGGCGATCCCCACGCCCGAGGCCGACGTCGCCGGCGACGGCGAGTCCGAGGACCACCCAGAAGTTCGCGTGCCCCCACCGTGTCACGGCGAGTGCCGCCACGTACGCGCCAGAGCCGAAGAAGGCGGCCGTACCGAGGGACGACCGGCCGGCGACCCGCAGTAGGAACCAGGCAGCGAGCCCGAGCATCGCCCACACGAACGCACGTGTGAGGAGAATCACCTGGAACGGAGTCGCGAGGAACCCGAATGTGACGATCGCCGCGATCGCGAGCGCTGCGCCGAGAAACATCGGCTTCACGTCAGGTTCCCTCGCGAGATCAGGCCCCCGGGACGCACCGCCAACACCACGATAACGAGCGCCATGATCGTGAAGCTCGCGAACGACGGCAGCGCGGCCTTTCCGTACGCGTCGGCGAGACCGACGAGGATGCTCGCGATGAATGCGCCGCTGAGGCTGCCGAGACCGCCGATGACGACGGCGACGAGCGCGAAGATCAGCAGGCTGAACTCCTGGCCGAGCGACGCGCCGAGAATCGGCGCGGCGAGGCCTCCCGCGAGCCCTGCGAGCCCGCCGGAGAGCGCGAACACTGCGAGCGACAGGAGCTGCGGTCGCACGCCCATGGCCTCGAGTTGCTCCTTGTCGTCAGCACCTGCGCGCACGAGTGCGCCAAACCGCGTCCGCTCCTGCAGCCACCACATCGCCGCGGCGATGAGCACCGCCATGCCCATCACGAAGAAGCGGTACACCGGGAACGACGAATCACCGATGTTGACCAGACCAGAGAACGCCGACGGGGGCTGCATCAAGTGTGGGATGCCCTCCCAGCGCTGGCGGACGAGGTCAGCGATGATCAGCAGGCAGCCGAAGCTAAACAGCACCTGACGCAGGGCGTCGCCGCTCACGACCCGCCACCTGGTGGTGACGAGTGCGTACACGATCAGCGACACGCACGCACCGGCGATCGTCGCCCCGAGGAGGACAAGCGGGAAGGGGAGACCGTCGCCCGCCAACTGCGTCGCGACGTGCGCCGCGACCATGAACGTCGCGCCGTGCGCGAGGTTCACGAACCTCGACAGGCCGAACGTCAGCGTGAACCCCGATGCGACGAGGAACAACACCAGACCGAACGACAAGCCGATGATCGTGTGCAGGAGCCACACGTCGGCAATCGCGCCGACGAGTGACAACTGCGCCACCCATCCCCCAATACCTACCACATTTACTCGATTGACGTCAGGATCTTGTGCTTGAGGATGTCGCCATCCGCGATCACGGTGTATTCGATCTGGAGATCCTTCGGGTCGGGGGTGACGGTCGTCATGGTGTCGTGCTGA
>CALBMW010000621.1 GCA_937896275.1 uncultured Myxococcales bacterium | reverse complement strand
ACCGCGCCCGCGACCACCAGGCCGGCGGCCACGCGGCGGCGCCCGGCCCCGCCCAGCCACGCCTCGAGGCCCAGGGCGCCCAGGACCGGCAGGGTCACCGCGAGAGGTGCCAGGCACTTCTCCGGGTAGCGCAGCAGCGACAGCCCCGGCACCACGGCGTCGGCCACGGCGTACAGCCCCCCGAATCGCCCCAGCGCCAACCACGCGAAGAGCAGGGAGGCCACCGCCAGCGCGGCCGCGAAGGGGCGGCCACGACGCAGGGCCGCGGGGGCGAAGACCAGGGGCGCCAGGCCCAGGTAGATGGTCACGAACCAGACGCGGTGCGAGCCGTCGAGCCCCGGGGCCCAGGCGGTGTTGACCGGGGCCGCGGTGCCGCCAAAGAGCGGCAGCGCGAGGCCCAGCAGGCGCAGCGGGTGGAGCGAGAAGATTAGCCGCTCGGCGGCCGGCAGGCCTCGTCCGCGCGCCGAGTCGGCCAGCCCCACGGTGGAGCTGACCCACTGCGCCGCGCCCAGGACCACCGCCAGCGCCACGACGCCCAACAGCGCGGCGGCGGCCCGGCGCGGCGGACAGGCGCCGCTCGCCGCGAAGGCGACCGTCAGCGCCAGCAGGAGCGCGCCGGTGAAGTACCAGCCCAGCGGCTCGCCCCCATACAGCACCAGCGCCATCGCGAGCGCCGCCCCGCCCCCCCAGCGCCAGCCTTCACCGCGCAGCGCGCGCCGAAAGCAAAGCAGGCAGAGCGGCACCCACGTCAGGCCGAACAGGTGATAGGCGTTCTCCTGGGCGCACGCCATGACCGGCCCGCCGAAGCCGAAGCCCGCCGCCGCCACCAGCGCCGCGGCCGGACGCGCCCCCAGATCGCGCGCCAGGGCGTAGCAGAGCAGGCCCCCCAGCACGAGGTGGAGCCCGATCATGCGCTGCAGGCCCAGCGGCCAGTCCCCCAGCAGCGCCAACACGTTGAGCGGATACAGCGGCGCCGCCGCCGCGTTGAGCACCAGCGGCTGGCCCACGCCGACGCCGGGATCCCACTCGGCCACGGCGCCGCGCGCCAAAGCCTGCTCGACCAGGCGCCGCGCCGGCGCGAACCAGTAGACGAAGTCGTCGAAGGCGAAGACGGCCGCCCCCGACCAGAGCGGCCAGCCGGCCACCAACACCGCCGCCGCGTAGATCAGCGGGGCCGGCGGCAGGCCGCGAAGGGAGGTCCTCAAGCGCGCGGCCGGCCGCGTCGGTGGCCGCGCCTCACACGGCCCCTAGTGGCAGATGCCGTCGTTGTCGGCGTTGGGGTCGTCGCAGACGAGGCCGTCGATGCATTGCGAGAAGACCCTCTCCACGTCGCAGCGCTGACCACCAGCGCGCAGCGGCACCGAGCGGAAGCGCAGCGCGTAGTTCGCGATGGCGCCGTCACGGCCGTACTCCTCGACCAGGAAGTAGTAGCGGCCCCGCGGGTAGGTGCCCTCGAGGCGGCTGCACAGGCCTTCGCCGCCGTCGTCGTTGTAATCCAGCCGCCCCCCCGCGGCCACCGCGGCGTCCCGGCCCTGCGTGTCGAGCAGCGCGGCGTCCACCCGATAGAGCACGGTGTCGATGCCCCGGCAGGAGCCGATCGTGCCGTCATCGGTGTCGACCACCAGGTGGGCCTCGGCCGCCAGGTCGAGCACGAACAGGTCGTAGGCGTCGCCCAGGGGCAGTGAAGCGATCACCGCGTCATTGGGCCCCAGCAGCAGCGCCGCGGCGTCCATCGAACTCTCGTTGGGCTCGATCTCGGCGAGGTCGCGGAAGGGGGGCAGCGCGCAGACGCCCGTGCCGGCCGCGTTGGTCGGCTTGCACTCCAGCCCTTCGATGCACAGCGAGGCCTCCCGGCGCCGGTCACAAGGCCCGTCGAGATCGGTGAACGCGCGGCACGTCGAGGTACCAATCAGGTCGACCCCGCAGAACAGGCCCGCCTCGCAGAGGACGCCGAAGCCGTCGGCCTCACAAGGGAATCCTTCGAGGATGTCCGCCTCCTGGCAGTCGGCGCAGCCATCCCCGTCCTCTGCGTTGCCGTCGTCGCAGGCCTCGCCCGCCTCGACGAGGCCGTTGCCGCAGGTCGGGAACTCGCAGGTGCCGCTGCCCGGCACGCAGCTCAGCCCGGGACCACACATGGGCGGGTTGGCGTCCGGCTCGCAGACATCGCCCTGACCCCCGGCCGGCTCCCAGCCGATCGAGAGCCACACGCCGCTGATGGCGTGTGTCTGCCCGAAGGGCGCGATGCGCAGCACGTACACGCCGGCCGGCAGGGCGAGCGCGTCGATCTTCGAGCACAGGCCGACGCCGCTGTCGTCGTCCTCGGCCACCTCGATGCCGTCCGCGTCGAAGAGCGTGGCGACCGGATCGCCCGAGCACAGGGTCGGCATGTCCAGGCGCCAGGTGTCGAAGGACAGCAGGGCGTCCTCGGGCAGCTCGAAGCGGATGAAGTCGGCCGCGTCGCCGGGCTCGGTGTTCGAGAAGACCACGCCGCCACGGCGGTGGTCGTCGAAGACCAGATCGTAGGGCGCATCCAGGCTGTCCGGCTCGACCGGATCGTGCCAGGGATCGAAGCGGCACTCGGCAGAGCAGCCATCGCCCGCGATCGCGTTCGCGTCGTCGCACTGCTCGGCGCCGCTCGCGACACCGTCCCCACACACGGTCTCCGCGCAGAGCGCGGTCGCCGGATCGCAATAGGCCCCCGCCACGCATGGGTAGGGGCCGCCGGCGCGACAGGCGTGGCCCACGGGGATCGGCACGATGCGGCAGGCCTCGCAGCCGTCCCCCGCCACCTGGTTGCCGTCGTCGCAGGCCTCGTTCCCGGTGCGGACGCCATCGCCGCAAAACGGTTGGACGCAGGTGCGGCTGGCGGGGCTGCACACCGTGCCCTGCGCGCAGACGTAGGTGCCGCCCGGAGCGCAGGCGTTGCCCTCGGGGATGGGGACGATCCGGCAGGCCTCGCAGCCGTCGCCGGCCGCCTGGTTGCCGTCGTCGCAGGCCTCGTCGCCCTGTTGGTTGCCGTCGCCGCACACGATGGCCACGCAGACGTTCGTGAAGAAGTCACACTCCGCGGTGGGCACGCAGAAGGGCCCGAAGAAGGGATCACAGGGGCCCCCGACGGGCGAGCCTTCGAGGGCGCAGTTGGCGTCGCAGCCGTCACCGCCCACCCGGTTGCCGTCATCGCAGGCCTCCTGGCCGCCGAGGTGGCCGTCGCCGCACTGCTCGGCCACGCAGACGCCCACGTTCCCGCCCACGCGACAGAACTGACCCGCGGCACAGTCGCCGTCGATCTGGCAGGCGCCGTCCGGGCAGCCGGTGAAGGCGCCCCACTGGCCTCGGGTGCAGGCGCGGGTGCTGACGCCCCCGTCGTCGGGACAGGCTTGCTGCTGGATCGCGCCGTCGGTGCACACGTCCGGGTCCTGACAGGCGCCGAAGTCGCCCCACTGGCCAACCCCGCAGGTGCGCCGCCGGACGCCGCGACCGTTGAGCCCGCAGGCCTGCTCGCCGACCGCGCCGTCGGTGCAGACGTCGGGATCCTGGCAGACGCCGAGAGCGCCCCACTGCCCGTTCGCGCAGGTCCGCTGGCGCACGCCGCGCGCGTTGCGGCCACAGGCCTGCTCCTCGCGCGCGGCGTCGATGCACACGTCGGGATCGGTGCAGCCGCCCAGCTCCTGCCACACCCCGCCCAGGCACACGCGGGCCGCGGTGCCGCGGTTGTTGAGGCCGCAGGCGCGCTGTTCGGCCGCACCCTCCATGCATTGACCGTCACCCTCGCAGGCGCCCCAATCGGCCCACTGGCCCGCGGCGCAGATCCGCGCCTGCAGGCCGTTGCCCATGGGGCCGCAGGCCTGCTCCTGGCGGGCGCCGTTCCGGCACGCGTCGGGATCCTCGCACTCGCCATAGGGGCCCCAGACGCCCTCGACGCAACGCCGCACCTCGAGGCCGCGTTCGTTGAGGCCGCACACCTGGGCCTCCTGGGTGTTGGGGTCGCACTCAGCGCCGCCGCGGCACTCGCCCCAAGCGGCCCAGGCGCCGGCCGCGCAGACGCGCTGGTGGGTGCCCCCCATGCCGCAGCCCTCGACCTGGCTGTCGCCGTCGATGCAGACGTCGGGATCCTGGCAGTCACCGAAGGGGCCCCACCCGGCGTCCCCGCACACGCGCAACCGCGCGCCGCGACCGTTGAGCCCGCAGGGGGCGACCTGCTCGTCGTCGGGTACACACACCGCGCCGTCGCAGGCGCCCCAAGGCGTCCATCGCCCCTCGCTGCACTGGCGCGTGCGCGTGCCGCCGCCCGCGCACGCTTCTTCCTCGGCGGCGTCGTCGGCACACTCGTCGGTGTCCACGCACGCGTCGAAGGCCGACCACGCGCCGCCCTCACAGCGCCGGGTCTCGGTGCCGCGCCCGTTCTCGCCGCAGGGCCGCCGCTGGACGGCGCCATCGTCGCAGTCACCGGGGGCGCCGCCCACGCCGGGCTCGCCGCCCATGGCTCCGCCCACGCCGGGCTCGCCGCCCATGGCTCCGCCGACC
>CALBMW010000620.1 GCA_937896275.1 uncultured Myxococcales bacterium | reverse complement strand
ATGCGGCCGTCGTCGCCTTCGCCGACGCGCTCGGCGCCCGCCTCGCCGAGGCCTTGCACCTGCACGCCGAGGTCCGCGCCCTCCGTCTGCCCGCGGGCGCACCGGCCGACGCGGATCTCGGGCTGGCCACCCTCGCCCCCGACGTCGCGCCCTTCGGCGCCGTCGCCGCCTCGGTGCGTTCCGGGGACGCCGCCGCCGTCTACCTCGTCGAGACGCTCACGGTCGACGGCCACCCCCAGCCGGGCTTCGCGGTGGGCCTGCCCGCCCCGGTGGCGCACCCCGAGTCCGCCGCGGGCCTGGCGCTCGTCCGCGCCAACCTGCTCGACGACTTCCCCAACGCGGTCGCGGACTTCGCGCTCCATGAGCTGGGGCACTCGCTGGGCCTCTTCCACACCACCGAGGCCGACGGCAGCCTGTCCGACCCCCTGACGGACACGCTCCCCTGCCCCCTCGCCTGCGACGCCGACGGGGACGGGGTGCTGTTGGCGAGCGAGTGCGGCAGTCGCGGGCGCGGCGACCCACCGTGCCAGGGTGCCTCGGACAACCTGATGTTCTGGACCTTCGGCGGCTTCCTCGACGCGACGCCCGGACAGCGCGCGGTCGTGGCGCGCCACCCCCTCGTCGGCCCGCTGCCCTGAGCAGGTCCGCTTGCGGCGCCCCGACGGGGGTGGTATTCGCAGCCGACGAAGCTGGGGCAACGCGATGAAGAAGATCGAGGCGATCATCAAGCCCTTCAAGTTCGACGAGGTCAAAGAGCGCCTCGCCGAGATCGGCGTTCACGGGATGACCGTGACCGAGGTGAAGGGCTTCGGGCGCAGCGGCGGCAAGCGCGAGCTCTACCGCGGCAGCGAGTACGTCCTGGACTTCGTCCCCAAGCTCAAGCTCGAGATCGTCGTCCCGGCGGCGCGCGTGCCCGAGGTCGTGCAGACCATCGTCGAGGGCGCGGCGACCGGCAACATCGGCGATGGCAAGATCTTCGTCACGCCGGTCGAGGAGGCGGTGCGCATCCGCACCGGCGAGCGAGGCGAGCGCGCCCTCTGAGCGGCCTCAGCGTCCCCCCATCCCGAGACCCACCCCAACCCTGGAGGAACCCGATGCCCGGCAAGACCAAGACACCCAGCGAGGTGCTGGCGTTCGCGCGCGAGAACGGCTGCGAGATGGTCGACATGAAGTTCATGGACTTCGTCGGCCAGTGGCAGCACTTCGGCATCCCGATCCGTGAGCTGACCGAGGCGTCCTTCGAGGACGGGCTCGGCTTCGACGGCTCCTCGATCCGGGGCTGGCAGCCCATCCACGCCAGCGACATGCTGGTCGTGCCCGACCCCACCACGGCGGTGATCGACCCCTTCTACGCCAACGCCAAGACGCTCTCGCTGCTCTGCGACATCGCCGATCCCATCACGCGCCAGGGCTACAGCCGCGATCCGCGGTTCATCGCCAAGAAGGCCGAGGCCTACCTGCGCCAGACCGGCATCGCGGACACCGCCTACTTCGGACCCGAGGCCGAGTTCTTCATCTTCGATGACGTGCGCTTCGACCAGACGCCGAACGCCGCCTTCTACGCCGTCGACAGCGAGGAGGGCGTGTGGAACTCGGGGCGCAGCGAGGGCGGCCCCAACCTGGGCCACCGCCCGCGCCACAAGGAGGGCTACTTCCCGGTCCCGCCCATCGACCAGCTGACCGAGCTGCGCCACGTCATGGTGCAGACGCTCGAGCAGATCGGTATCCGGGTGGAGCGCGAGCACCACGAGGTCGCCACCGCCGGCCAAGCCGAGATCGACTTTCGTTTCAACAGCTTGCTGGCCTGCGGCGATGACTTGATGTGGTTCAAGTACATCATCAAGAACGTCGCCCGCCTCAACGGCCGCACCGTGACCTTCATGCCGAAGCCGCTCTACGGCGACAACGGCTCCGGCATGCACTGCCACATGAGCCTGTGGAAGGACGGCACGCCGCTCTTCGCGGGCGATCGCTACGCCGGCCTCAGCCAGATGGCCCTGCACTACATCGGCGGGGTCCTGAAGCACGCGCCGGCGCTCTGCGCCTTCGCGAACCCGACCACCAACAGCTACCGGCGCCTGGTGCCGGGCTTCGAGGCGCCCGTCAACCTGGCCTACTCGAGCCGCAACCGCTCGGCGGCCATCCGGGTGCCCATGGTCGAGACCAGCCCCAAGTCCAAGCGCATCGAGTTCCGCGTGCCCGACCCCACCTGCAACGGCTACCTGGCCTTCGCGGCGATGCTGATGGCCGGCCTCGACGGGATCGAGAACCAGATCGATCCGGGCGAGCCGCTCGACAAGGACATCTACGGGCTGAGCCCCGAGGAGCTCGCGGACGTGCCGTCGACCCCCGGCAGCCTCGAGGGGGCCCTCGACGCGCTGCGCGCGGATCACGCCTTCCTGCTCAAGGGCGACGTGTTCACCGAGGACGTCATCGACATGTGGATCGACTGGAAGATGACGAACGAGGTGAACTTCGTGCGCATGCGCCCGACGCCCTCCGAGTTCTTCCTCTACTACAACATCTGACCCCGCTGGAACATCTGACCCCGCTGGCTCCGAGGGACTCATGTCGCATCACGCTCCCGCCGCGCTCCGCCGGCTCATCGCGCCGGCCGTCCTCGCCACCTTCGCAGGCTGCGGCGGTGGGCCCGACGTGTCGGACCCGAAGGCTGCCGATCCCTGTGCCATCGCGGCGAAGCAGTTGGCGGGGCAGCTGGGGCCCGAGCTGAAGGGGGTGACGCTGCGGCTGCCCCTCACCTTCGTCGCCGCCCCGGACGTCGAGCCCGCGGCGCCGGGCTGCGCGCTGATCTACGAGCCGGTGCGCGAGGAGATGCCCAGCGAGTTGCCGATGGGCGAGACGATGGACAACAGCGCCGACCACCAGCTCGCGATCGCGCTGCCCGACCCCACCGGGCGGATCGTCCTGTCGCTCATCGATCCCTCGGCGGCGTCGCCGGGGCCGGTGCGTTTGACGCCGACGCTGCGCGACGTGGACGCGGACGGCCAGCCCGATCTGGTGGTCGAGGAGATCGCGGGCGACTTCGACGCCACCTACAAGGGGGTGCGGATCTACGCCTACGCCCCGGGCTCCGAGCGCGCCCGCGAGATCTTCGCCGAGCAGCTGCTGGTGACCACGGTCGAGGGCCTGAAGCTCATCCCCACCTGGAAGACCGGCGCCTACGAGGGCAAGCGCGCCGTCATCTTCGACGGCGCGGGCGCCTTCCGGCTGTTCCTCTGGGACGACGGCACCCGGCGCTTCACGTTCGACGAGGCGGCGACGGCGGCCAAGAACCCCAAGCCCGCCCCGCCCCCCGCCGCCGCCGCAGCCGAGGGAGCGCCGGCCGCCGGGGGCGAGACCGCGAAGCCCGCCGAGGGTGAGCAGAAGCCGATGTTCGACCTGCCCTGACGGGGCCCTGCGCGCCGATCCGCGGGGGACGCGCAGGCCCGTGGCGGTTGGGGCTCGAATCCGGTCGTCGCGGGGCGCGACCTCAGGAGACCTCAGATGCGGATCGTCGCGGGCGTCTGGGCCGAACGGCGGCTGACCTCACCGGGCGGGCGGGTCCGGCCGACCCACGAGGCGGTGCGGATCCTCTGGATGGACCATCTGGCGCCGCACTTGCCGGGCGCGCGGATCCTCGACCTCTTCGCGGGCACGGGCGCGCTGGGCCTCGAGGCGCTCTCGCGGGGCGCGGCGGCGGTGGACTTCGTCGAGAGCGGCGGCGAGGCGTTGCACGCGCTCAAGGCCAACGTGGCCGCCCTCAAGGTGCGGCCGCTGGGCCGGGGGCAGCGGCCGTCGGCAGAGAACCGCTCGGCGCGGATCTTCAAGCAGGACGCGATCCCCTTCGTGCAACGCCTGGAGGCCGGGGCCTATGACCTGGCCTTCGCGGATCCGCCCTATGGGTCGCTCAAGCTCGACCGCATCATCGAGCGATGGCAGGCGATCCCCTTCGCCTCGATCCTGGTGGCAGAGCACGCGGCCGACCACGTGGTGGCGACCGGGCAGGCGCGGCTGACCTACGAGGACACCGTGCTGACGGTCTATCGCTGAGCAGGCACCTCCGACGGTGCGGGAGGGTCAAGACTCGCCTCTTGCCATGATTGCGACCGGCCCGCGGTCGTGGAACCCGGCGGCCCGCCCTACGGACTGACGCTCACGCTATACAAGAACGTCGCCTTGGGCACCCGCCGCCAACGCTCGGTGACGATGTCGCGCACCCGCGCATAGGCGTCCTTCGCGTCGACGTACGCCGCCTTCATCGCCTCGGCGCCCGCGCGGTCGCCCTGTGCCTTCACCTGAGCCACGCGACGCATCAACGCCTCGACCGCCGGCGGCAGCTTGCCGAACTCGACCTCGAAGCACCCCAGGTCGGTGCCATTGGCTGCCTTCTCATCGGCCCTCCAGACCACCGCGCCGGCCTCGACGAGCGCGCCGAGCTGCACCGAGGCGAGCTGGGGATAAGGCTCTGCGTGGCCGTCGCCCGCGTACATGCCGTTGCTGACCTGGCCCATCGCCCACAGTAG
>CALBMW010000619.1 GCA_937896275.1 uncultured Myxococcales bacterium | reverse complement strand
GACCCGCGCCCAGCCCCCCGGACGCCGCGCCTCACCCCACGGCCTCGGCCGCGCCCGCAGCGGATCGCGCGCCGCGCTTCTCGATCCTGATGTGCGCCTACAACCGCGCCGACCTCATCGGCGAGGCCATCGAGAGCGCGCTCGGCCAGACCTTCTCCGACTTCGAGCTCGTCATCGTCGACGACGGCAGCACCGACGCCACGCCGGCGGTCGTCGGTCGCTACGCCGCGGACGACGCGCGCCTTCGCTACGTCCGCAAGCTGGTCAACGAGGGCCGGCCGCCCACGCGCAATCGCGCCGTGCAGGAGGCCCGCGGCGACTTCCTGCTGTGGATGGCGGACGACGACCACCTGCTGCCCGACACCCTGGCGCGCTACGCCGAGGTCCTCGACGCGCACCCGGAGGTGGACGTCGTCTATGGGGATTTGCAGATCTTCGACGGCGCCACCGGCGAGGATCTCGAGCGCTTCGTCCCCAACGACTGGACCGGCCGCAGCGACGACGTGCTGGGCGGCAAGCTCTTCGGATCGGTCGTCCCCGACGGCGGCACGGCCAGCCGCCGCAGCCTGTACGCCGAGATCGGGCCCTACGACGCCGAGTTCGTGCGCGCGCAGGACTATGAGTTCTGGAGCCGGCTGGCGGGGCGCGCCACATTCCACAAGGTGGACGGCCTCGTCTACCGCTACCGCAAGCACGCGGGGGGCGTGTCCTTCGGGCAGTTCCTCGACCTCTCGCTCGACTCGAAGATCATCCGCCGCCTGCTGGGGAAGCACCCGCTGCCGGCCTTCTTCGCCAAGCTCGAGTGGGCGGCGGCGCCGGAGTTGGCGCGGCACCTGGCGCTGCTGCAGATCGCGCGCAACCTGCGGCTCTACGACGATCCCCACAACGCCTGGCGCCTGTTGCCGCCCGCTGCCGAGCGCGTGTGGCTCGACGACGCCGCCGAGTTGGCGGTGAACCTGGCGATTCAGGGCGGCCGCTTCACGCGCGCCGACGAAGAGGTCGACGTCTTCGCCGCCGCCCAGCCGCGTCCTCACGCCCTCACGGAGCGGCTGCGGGAGCGCCTGGCGACCGCGCGACGGGAGGCCGAGGCGCTCGAGACGGCCTTGTCGAGCGGCGACGCGCCGACGGCCGAACGGTACGCGCGCAGCATGAAGGCCGCGCACGAGGCCTGGACCTTCCACAGCGCCTTCGGGTTCGCGCGGGCGCTCGACGCGGTGGACCGCAAGGCGGACGCGCTCTCGCTGGCCTGCATCGCGGTGCGCCTCGATCCGGAGAGGGAGGACGCCTTCGCGCTGGCGTGCAGGCTGCGGCAGGAGACCGGCGACCGCCACGCGCGCACCGACGTCGAGGCGATGCGCCGGCGGCAGCTCGAGCGCTTCTTCGAGCCGCCGCCGGCCGTCACGCCTCCACCGGACACCGGGCCGCGCGTGACCGCGATCGTGCTGGACCGGGGTGGCGCGGGCCTGTCGCAGGCGGTGCGGAGCGCGCTACGCCAGCGGTGGCGCGACCTCGACGTGATCGTGGTGGGGCGGGACCCGGGCCTCGACGACGCGCGGGTCCGTGTCCTGCCGAGCGCGGGGGACGAGGCGGCCGATCGCCGCGCTGGCCTCGACGCCGCCACCGGCGCCTGGATCGCCTGGCTCGACGACGACGCCGCGTGGTTGCCCGATCACGTCGCCGCCCTGATGGCCGTCGCCGCCGCCCACGACGCGAAGGTGGCCTTCTCCGAGGCCCTGCGCGAGTCCACCGAGGCGGACGCCGGGGCCGGCCTGCGCACGACGGAGCGCCTGCTCACCACCCTGACGCCCTTCGACCGCGATCGCATGCTCGCGCACGACCGCGTGGCGCTCTCGACGCTGCTGCACGCGGCCGACGCGGCCCCCGCCTTCGAGTCGCTCGGGTCGACCACCGCCTGGGACGCGCTCATCGGCCTCTCCCGCGGCAACGTCTTCGCCCACCACCCCCTGCCCACCGCCGTGGTGCCGCTGCGGCCGGCGCGCGCGCCGGACCGGGACGCCGTGCTGGCCCTCTACCGGCGCCACGAGAAGGACGGCCTCTTCAGCACCAGCGTGCGGAGCGCGCAGGCCCGGGTGTTGGCGGGCTACGGGCTGGCGTGGCCGGCCACGGGCCGCGCGAGCGTGGTGGTGCTCGCCGACGAGGATCCGGCGGTGACGCGCGCCGGGGTCGAGCGGTTGCTGGCGCGTACCTTCACGCCCATCCAGGTCATCGTCGTGGCGGACGCTTGCGCCGAGCCGCTGCGGGTCGCGCTGCTCGCGCTGCGGACCGCCCACGAGGGGCGGGTGAAGATCGTCCACAATCGGGCGCGGGTGGGCTTCGAGAAGGCGGTCAACCAGGGCCTGGCCGAGGCGGACGGCGACTTCGTGGCGCTGATCCGCGCGGACGTCGAGATCGCCGAGCGTTGGCTGGGGCGCCTGATCTGGTGGGCCACGCAGGCGCCGGACACGGGGCTCGCGGTGCCCACGTTTGGTCCCGCCGCCCGCGTGGCGGACGCCCCCGGCGTGGCGGCGCCGGCAGGGCGCATCGATGGGCGCTGTGCCCTGTTGACGCGGGGCCTCCTCGAGCGCGTCGGCGGGCTCGACACGGCCCTCGCCGCCGGCCTGCTCGCGCTCGACGACTACGCGCTGCGCGTGGGCATCGCGGGCTACACCGCCCTGCGCGCGCCCGACGTCGTGGCGACGGGCACCCTCGTCCCCGCCTCGCTCGAGGGCCCCGGTGCAGAGCGCTTCGTCCGCAAGTGGGGCGCCCTGCCGGCCGGAGACAGCCTGCCGTCCGGAGAGGACCTGCCGGCCGTGGACGAGCCCTACGAGCGCGCCCGCCACCACCTGCCGGTCGGCGCCGAGCAGGGCTTCCGCCCCGACGCGCCCCCGCTGCGGATCGAGGAGGCCGCCGCCCGCAACGTGCTCCTCTACCCGCCGTGGGACGACCCGCCGTCCCTCACAGCCCTCCTGCGGACGCTGGTGGCCACCACAGCCCAGGATCTGGCGTGGTGGCTGCGCTGTCCTGCAGGCGGCGCCGACGCGGCGAAGCGGGCGCTCTTCCTGACCGCGCGCGCGGCGGGCATCGCTGAGGGCAAGCTGCCGAATCTATTGGTGGTTGACGCACGTCTCGCCCCTGAGCGCGAGGCGGCGCTCTTCGTCACGGCGGACGCGGTGTGGGTGGACGAGGCGTGGGCCGACGCGCCCCAGACGCTTCGCCGCGCCGCCGACACCGGGCGTCCGGTGCTGCGCGACGCGGCCGAGCTGAGCGCCTGGGTGCGACGGCCCGCTGGCTGAGGCTCAGCCGATCTTGGCGGCGCTCGCCTTCGCGATCTGATCCTTGGCGATCTGGCTGACGCGCTCGGGCGTGAACCCGAACTTCTTCTGCAGCTCCTTGAGCGGCGCGGACGCCCCGAAGGTCTTCATCGCCACGATCGCGCCGTCGAGGCCGGCGTAGCGCTCCCAGCCGAAGGCACCCGCCTGCTCGATGCAGACGCGCGCCCGCACCGCGCTGGGCAGGACGCTCTCCTTGTACTCGGCGCTCTGGTGCTCGTAGAGCTCCCACGACGGCATCGACACCACCCGGCTCGAGATGCCCTCGGCCGCGAGCTGCTCGTGGGCCGCGACCGCCAGCGACACCTCGGACCCGGTCGCGATGAGGAGCACCTGCGGCTGGCCGTCGGGTGCGTCCGCCAGGACGTAGGCCCCCTGGGCGGTGCCCTCGGCCGAGCCATAGCGGCTGCGGTCGAGCGTCGGGAGCGCCTGCCGCGTCAGGACCAGCGCCACCGGCTCGTGCCGCAGCTTCATGATCAGGCGCCAGCTCTCGACCACCTCGTTGGCGTCGCCCGGCCGCAGCACGATCAGGCCCGGGATGGCGCGCAGCGAGCCGATGTGCTCGATGGGCTGGTGCGTCGGCCCGTCCTCGCCCACGCCGATCGAGTCATGCGTGAAGATGTGGATGACCGGGATCTCCATGATCGCCGACAGCCGGATCGAGGCGCGGGCGTAGTCGCTGAAGATCAGGAACTGCGACCCATAGGGCCGCACCTTCGACAGCGACAGGCCGTTGAGGACCGCGTGCATCGCGTGCTCGCGCACCCCGAAGTGGAAGTTGCGCCCCGCGAAGGTGCCGCGGCCGCTCTCGTCCGGCAGGAAGTCGCCCGCGCCGTCGAAGGTGAGCCGCGTCTTGGTCGAGGGCGCCAGGTCGGCCGAGCCGCCCATCAGGAAGGGCACGTTCTGCGCGATCTGGTTGAGCACCTTGGCGGACGCGTCGCGCCCGGCGATGCCCTTGGCGTCCGGCGCGAAGGTCGGCAGATCGCGGTCCCAGCCCTCGGGCAGCTGCCGGTGCTGCATGCGGTCGAGCTGATCGGCGAGCGCGGGGTACTCGTTGCGGTAGGCGGCGAAGCTGTCGAACCACTTCCGGCGCAGGTCGCCGCCGCGCTTGCCCATGCCGTCGCGGAAGCGCGCCAGCACCTCGTCGGGCACCAGGAACTTCTCGTCCTCGGGCCAGCCATAGTTGCGCTTGGTGAGGCGGATCTCCTCCTCGCCCAGGGGCTCACCGTGGGCCGAGTGTGTGTCCTGCTTGTTGGGCGAGCCCCACGCGATGTGCGAGTCGACGATGACCAGCGTGGGGCGGTCCTTGGTCTTCTTGAAGGTGCGCAGCGCCCGCCGGACGGTCGGCAGGTCGTTGGCGTCGCCCACCCGCACGACGTTCCAGCCGTAGCCCATGAAGCGCGTGGCGACGTCTTCGCTGAAGGACCACTCGGTGTGGCCCTCGATGGTGATCTTGTTGTTGTCGTAGAACCAGCAGAGGTTGTCGAGGCCCAGGTGGGCGGCCAGCGACGCGGCCTCGTGCGAGATGCCCTCCATCATGCAGCCGTCACCGCACAGCGCGAAGACGTCGTAGTCGAACATCTCGAAGCCGGGGCGATTGAAATACGCGGCCTGCCATTTGGCGGCGATGGCCATGCCGACCGAGGTGGCGACGCCCTGGCCGAGGGGGCCGGTCGTCGTCTCGACGCCCGAGGTCCAGCGGTACTCGGGGTGGCCGGGGCAGCGGCTGTCGAGCTGACGGAAGTGCTTGATGTCGTCGAGCGGCACCGCCAGATCGCCCAGGCGTTCGTACTTGGCGTTGACCGCCTTCACCTGCGCGAGGTGCAGCATCGAGTACAGCAGCATCGAGGCGTGACCCACCGACAGCACGAAGCGATCGCGGTTGGGCCAGATGGGATCCTCGGGGTCGAAGCGGAGTTGGTCGTTCCAGAGCGAGTAGGCGATGGGTGCCAACGCCATCGCGGTGCCGGGGTGACCCGAGTTGGCGGCCTGCACGGCGTCCATCGACAGGGTGCGGATGGTGTTGATGCAGCGAAGTTCGAGCGCCTCGCGGGCCTTCTCTGCCTCGATTTGGTCTCTCTCGTTACCCATGGTCCCCCCTCGTCTGGTTGGCAAGCGTGTCGGCGGCGTGGTGGACGCAGCCCTCGAATGTCGGCGGAGCGTCTGCCAACGTCGGGCGGACTGTCAACCTGTCGGGGCGGGGGGGCCGTGGCAGGCTCTCAGTTCATCTTGCATGCCCCGGCGCCGCACGGACTCCGACGGCCGCTGCAGGGCTTGAAGGGCACCGGCTTCGCGGGACCGGCGCCCACGGCGAAGGAGGTCAGCACCTTCTGTAGATCGGCCGCGCCGCAGGCCGGGCACGTGGGCTGGGTCGAGGCCTGGACGAACTGCTGGGCCTCGTGACCACACGCGCCGCAGCGGTAACAGAACATCGGCATGGGGCACCTCCAGAGGACCAGGGTAGGCACGCCGCCCAAGTCTGTCGAGCGTCCGCGGAGGGACGCCTCCCGCCGGACCGCGGAGGGTGCTAGTGTCGGGCGCAACCTTCCTGGAGCTCCAACGATGCTGATTCGAAGCAGCGCAATGATCGTGGTCGCTGCGGCCAGCCTGGCCGGCTGCGGCGGATCCGCGCCGGCCGTGCAGGTCGCCCCGACCGCCCCACTGGCCGCGACGAGCCCCGCCACGGCGGCGCAGCGTCTCGAGACTGCCGTCAATCGCCCCAAGCTGCGCGTGGCCGTGGGCGCCTTCAAGGAGTTCGAGGCCGCCCAGAAGCTGATGGAGGCGAAGGGCTGGCCCGGCATGGGGCCGGTCATCACCGAACAGGCCACCACGGGGCTCGTGCAGTCGGGCCGGGTGACGGTGGTCGAGCGGGCGCAGCTCGACCGCGTGATCGGCAACTTGAGCACCGAGAAGGAGTCCGACACGTCGCGCTTCTTCGATCAGGGCACGACCGCCGAGATCGGCAAGTTCGTGGGGGCGCAGGCCGTGTTGGTGGGGGCGATCACGCAGTTCGAGCCCGACGTGTCGGGCGGCGACGCGGGCCTCGACGTCGCCTGGCTGGGCGGGGTGAAGTACCACCAGGACAAGGCGATCGTCGGCGTCGAGCTTCGACTGGTCGACCAGCTCACGGGCAAGGTGCTCACGGCGGCCAGCGGGCAGGCCGAGGTGCAGACGCAGGAGGCCGGCATGCAGTTGGGCTACGCCAACGTCCAGATGGGCGCCGGCGCGTGGGCGCGCACGCCCATCGGGACGGCCACCCGTCGCGCCTCGGAGCAGGCCATCGCCACGCTGGTGGGCGGCCTGGTGTCCATCCCGTGGGAGGCCGGGGTGATCGACGCCAAGGGGCCCGACAAGGTGTTCGTCGACGCGGGCGGAGAGCTGGGCGTCAAGGCGGGCGACCGCTTCCAGGTGGTGCACCGCGGCGACGCCATCACCGGCCCCGACGGCGCGGTGTTGGGCTACGACGAGACCGTCGGGGGCGAGGTCGAGATCGTCTCGATCCAGCCCAAGGTGTCGATTGGGAAGGTGCTCAGCGGCGAGCCGCCCAAGGCCGGTGACCGCGTGCGGTTGCCCGGCCAAGCGGCGCCCTGAGCCCTGTCGAGCGACGCTGTCGAGCGACGCTGTCGAGCGATCCGGTCGCGCGCGGAGGCTCTCCTCGGGTCGGGCGAACGGGTCGGTCAGAAGGTGAAGCCCAGCCCCATGGGCGTCGTGCGCCCCACGACCGAGGTCTCGCCGCCCACGCTGAGGATCCGCTGGTCGCTGCCGCTGATATAGGCGTCGGCGAGGTTGATCGCCCAGATGGCCCCCACCGCGATGAGCAGGTAGTTGGCGCGGTTGTAGTGATCGTTGGCGACGCTGCGCTCATCGACCGTGTCGGGCCGGTTCTTGTTGTACTCGTCCTCGGCCTGGGCGCCGAGCACCGTCGAGGTGATCGCGCCGGCGGCGGCCAACGCGAAGAGGCCGCCGTAGACCACGCCGCGGACCGTGTCGCCGTTGTAGACCTGGCCCCAGCCCGGCAGCACGCCCGAGCGCGCCATGGCGCCCCAGCGTGACTTCGTGTCGATGAGATCCTCGCTGAGCGTGATCGTGTCGGCGCGGGGCAGGCTCTGCTCGGCGGCGGCGACCACCTGGCCGGTCTCGGCGTCGACCGCGCGGGCCGTCAGCACGAACTCGGCGCCGGCTGCCGCGACGGTGCCCACGATGACCTCGGTGGCGCCGAGCAGCTTGCCGACCGACGCGGCCGTGTCCGTCGAGAGATCGCCCCGCTCGGCGCGCTGGAGCTCGCCGGCGATGTCGTCGAGGCGGCTGCGCTCGACCTGCAGGAGCTGGGGGTGCTTCGCGGCGCGCGTACGCAGCAGCTCGGCGCTGAGCGGACCGAGCTGCAGCGACTTGCTGTCCTCGTCGAGGGCCTCGAAGGGCATGATCGCGACGCGGTGGATGCCGGGGCGCTTCTCGAGCGACGTGAACAGGGCCTCGCCGAGGGCGCCAATCTCCTCGCGGACGCTGCCGCCCACCGAGGGCACCTGGATGCGCACCGTGTTGGCGGCGGTCGGCGCGGCCGCAGGGGGGGCGGCCGCGGAGGGCGCGGGCAGGGTGGGC
>CALBMW010000618.1 GCA_937896275.1 uncultured Myxococcales bacterium | reverse complement strand
GTACATGAGGTGATGCAGCCCGGTGCCGTCGCTTGTGTCGCCGACGTACATGCCGGGCCGCTTGCGCACGGCCTCGAGGCCCTTGAGGACCTTGATGCTGTCGGCGCCGTAGTCGTCCGGACCGGGCCGATCGGGGGCATCGGTGATGGGCTCGCTCATCGCGTTCTCCTCAACCCTCGCGTCGCGCGTGGGCGCCGTGCGCCTGGGCGCGCGATCGCGCGAAGATAGCACCGCCAGCGCGCCTGCGACAAGCGGCTGGGACAGACAGAAATTACTTAATTATCAGTGACTTTCAGGCGCGCTCGATGAGCAGCAGGCGACTCGCCTCGTCGCCCTCGCTGCGGGTGCGCACGCCGGCTTGCTCCGCCAGGACGTTGTGCACCACGCGCCGCTCGGTGGAGGACAGCCCGTCGAGCACCGCCCGTCGGCCGCTCTTGACCACGGCCCGCGCAGCGTCCGACGCCACGGTCTCGAGCAGGGCCTTGCGCGCGTCGAACGCGCCGCCCACGTCGATGACGCACCGCACCCGCTCACCCGCAGCCTTGGCCACCGCCTGGCCCGTGAGCTGGGTCAGCGCGGTCAACAGGTCAGCCCGCCGCTCGAGCACCTCGAGGTCGGCGCCCTCGACACGCATGACGAGCTCGTCATCGCGCGGCGCGTCGGCCAGCGCCCGGACATCGAGGTCCAGTCGCTGGAACACCCCATCGAGGAAGCGCACCCCCTCGTCGGTCAACTTCTTCGGGTCGCTCACGTGGCCTCCTTGCGGCGCTTGCCCGGGCCGGGCGCCGGGATGTCAGCGCCGGCCTCCTTGCGCCGCAGCATGTACCACTGCTGCGCGATGCCCAGCGTGGTGTTGACAGCGATGTAGATCACGAGGCCGGCGGGCAGGAAGAGCATCATCCCGGTGAACATGACCGGCATCACGTACATCATGATCTTTTGCTGGAGCGCGTCGCCCGTCGACGGGTTCAGCCTCATCTGCGCGATCATCAACACCCCGAGCAGCGCCGGAATGATGAAGTAGGGGTCGCGCTGCGACAGGTCGTGAATCCAGCCGCCCAGATCAGCCTGGTACAGCTCCACCGCCGAGTAGATCGTGCGATACAGCGAGAAGTAGACGGGCATCATCATGAGCATGGGCAGGCAGCCCGCCAGGGGGCTGACCTTGTGCTCCTTGTAGAGCGCCATCATCTCTTGCTGCAGGCGCTGCTTGTCGTCTTTGTACTTCTCCTGCAGCGCCTTGAGCTGGGGCTGCACCTTCTTCATCGCCGCCATCGACTTGTACTGCTTGTAGGTGAGCGGCATCGTCAGCGCCTTCACCAGCAGCGTCAGCAGGATGATCGCGACGCCCCAGTTGCCGACGTAGCTCTGGAAGGCGCGCATCAGCCAGAGCATGGGCACGCAGAGCGCAGCGAAGAAGCCGAAGTCGATGGCATCGTCGATGGGCGGCGTCTCGGCGCGCAGCACCGCGAGCTTCTTGGGACCAGCGTAGAAGCCCAGGCCGCGGGTGACGCTGCCGCCGGCGGGCACCTCGCCGCCGGTGAAGGCGACGCGGGTGGTCATCAAGGTGAAGTGGGGTGGCACCGTGCCGGCCGGTACGCCGGCCGCCTCGGGCCCCAACTCGAAGCCGCAGGACTCGGCCTCGCCCTCGGCCGGCAACACCGCCGTCATGAAGTACCGGTTGTCGACTCCGGCCCAGCGCACGGCGTTCGAGAAGATGGTCGCCTCGTCGGGATCGGCGAGGTGATCGGCCACCTTCTTCGCCGGGGCCCGCTCGAACGCGTCGGCGTGCTTGCAGACGGCCTCGAACAGGTAGACCGGCGGCTGGAACATGCCGCCCCCGGCCTCTTCGTCGTTCTGGGCGCCGCGGAGTCGCGCCTCGAGATCGTAGGTCACCGAGGCCGACCCAGGGTTCCGCAAGGTCAGGTCGACCTGCACCCGATAGTCGGCGCCGGCCGCGAGCGAGTAGCGGCGCTCGACCGCGATCCCCGTGACCGGATCGGTCCAGGTGGCGGCGACCGTGTGCTCGTCGATGGTCGCCACCGCGTAGTCGCCCACCGCCGCCTGCCCGCCCAGCGTCAGGTCGAGCAAGGGCGGCAGGAAGTATCCCGGTCCTTCGCTGCGCTCGAGGCGGTCGACGAAGCGGAACGGCACCTCGGCCCCCGCCTTCGGTCGGTGCCGATACTGCGCCTCGTGCAACACCCACGCTGCGATCTGGCCGTCGACGTTGGTGACCTCGATGGCGTCGCGGTCCGGTTCGAGCACCGTGACCGGCGTGCCCTCGGCGATCGCCGGCCGCGCCGCTGGCCGGTCCGCTCGGGGAGCGCCCGCCACCGTCGCGGGCTCGGCGTCGCTCGGCGTCAGGGGCACGCCCGCGTCCGCCGTCGCCGCGACGGGCGCTGGCGGGGGCGGCGCGGGCGAGAGGAAGCGCTGCCAGACCAGCACCACGACGGCCGAGAGGGCTACCGCCAGGATCAGGCGCTTCTGGTCGAAGTTGGAGTCGTCGTCGTTCATGCGGGATCCACCGGGTCGTGGCCGCCCGGGTTCCACGGGTGGCAGCGGCACAGGCGCCGCGTGGTGCGCCAACTGCCGCCGATGACGCCGTGGAGGCGATAGGCCTCAGCGGCATATTGGGAGCAGGTCGGGACGAAGCGACAGGAGGGGGGCAGCCAGGGCGAGATCGCCCTCTGGTAGAAACGGATCAGCAGGATGGCGAAGTGTCGCACCTCAGCGTCGCCTCCGCCGGCCCCCGCGGCGCGGAGGGCCACCGCCTTCGTTCAACCGCCCCACGGCGTTCAACAGCTCGCCGACCACCTCGTCGTAGCACTCGGCCGGCAGCCCCTGGCGTGCCACCAACACCACGTCGAGGCCCGCCGGCATCTGAGTCTTGTGGCGCCGGAAGGCCTCGCGCACCCACCGCTTCACGCGGTTGCGCGTGTGGGCCCGCCCCACCTTCTTGCTCACCGTGACGCCCAGTCGCGCGGGTCGCCCCCCGTTGGGACGACCGTAGACCAGGAAGTGCGCCGTGGTGACCCGTGCGCCTGTCCGCTGCACGGCGAGGTATTGACCTCGCTTGCGCAGCCGGATCTGCTTCGGAAACCCCTCGTCGGGGGCCGGGCTCACTTCCGGTAGGTGGAGACCGTCAGACGCTTGCGCGCCTTCTGACGGCGGTTCTTGATGACCGCACGACCACTCTTGGTGGCCATGCGCGTGCGGAAACCGTGCGTGCGACGGCGGGAAATTCGGCTCGGCTGATATGTGCGCTTCATCGTGGAGCCCCGGGCCCTCTCGGGTCGTGCAAGGGTTCTATTCGATTGTCGGGAACCGGCACCGCCAGCGACGGATCGCGGGGAGACGCGGCCCCAACCCTGCATGCAGGGCGCGACAGCAAAGCACAAGCGACCCGAAAGGTCAACAGCTGGGCCCTGCCTGTCGCTGAAAACGTGCGGTTTCAGGGGCGCACGGGGGCAGGCCTTGTGCGTCGATTGAGGTCGAATGCCCCATTCCGCCGAAGTCGTTCACCTTTTCGGAAAAGCCTAAAACGGACTTGCGAGCTTCGAAAAGCGGCTGGTAGAACAGGTCCCGGTCGCCAGGTCGTCGGCCGAATTGCGTAACAATCATTAGGAACGCACTGCCCCAGCGCCAAGCATTTGCAGGGCTGTGGGTTGGTTCGTCCGGCGTCGTAGGTTCGTCCGTTGAAGGAGATTTGGACCAGCGCCCTGGCCGGCATTCGTGCGCGCGTCACGGACGAGAACTTCAGCACCTACTTCGCGCCGCTGCGCCTGGTCCGCGTGACCGGGGACAGCGTGGATGTCGAGGTGGACGACGAGTTCTTCCGCGACTGGGTACGAGAGCACTACCAGGGGCTGCTCAACGAGGCGGTCAGCGCCGCGGCTGGGCAGGCGATGCTCGTCGACGTCCGCGTCGCCGAGCGACGGCCCGCCGTGTCGCCGCCGAGCGTCATCCCCATCGTCAGCGTGTCCGCCGTGACGCCCGCCCCGGTCCCCGTGGTGGTCTCCGGGGGTGCTCAGGCCTCGGGCGCCGAGCTGATGGACTTTCCGGCCTTCCCCCTCAACCCGGTCTACACCTTCGAGACCTTCGTCGTCGGACCCTCGAACGAGATGGCCCACGCGGCGACGCTTGCCGTCACGCAAGACCCTGCGCGCGCCTTCAATCCCCTGTTCATCTACGGCGGCACGGGCCTGGGCAAGACCCACCTGCTGCACGCGGTGGCGCACGGTCTGCGGGCTGCCCAGCCCAACCTGCGCATCTGCTACGTCAGCGCCGAAGAGTTCACCAACCAGATGATCAAGAGCATCCAGCGGCAGCGGATGGAGGCGTTCCGCGACCGCTACCGCGCGCGGTGCGACGTGCTGCTGATGGACGACGCGCACGTACTCGCGGGCAAGGAGCGCACGCAGGAGGAGTTCTTCTACACCTTCAACGCGCTGCACGCGGCCCAGAAGCAGATCATCCTGACCAGTGACAAGACGCCGCAGGACATCCCCCAACTCGAGGAGCGGCTGCGCTCGCGCTTCCAGTGGGGCCTGATCACGGACATCCGCGCGCCTCAGTTCGAGACGCGGGTGGCCATCCTGCAGACGAAGGCCGAGCGGGACGGGATCGACCTGCCCGACGACGTCGCCTTCTACCTGGCCAAGCTGATGCGGGCCAACGTGCGCGAGCTCGAAGGCGCGCTCATCCGCCTCTCGGCCTACGCAAGCGTGCGTGGCCGCCAGCTCAGCGCCGACTTCGCCCACGAGGCGCTGCGGGATCTGATCGAGAACCGGGCGCGGACGCTGAACATCGACTCCATCGTCAAGCTGGTCGCCGAGCACTTCGACGTGAAGGTGATCGACATCAAGGGCGTTCGGCGTCACCGCGCCATCTCACACCCGCGCTCGGTCGCGATGTACCTCTGCCGCAAGCACACGCAGTCCTCGTATCCACAGATCGGGAGAGGCTTCGGCGGCAAGGACCACAGCACCGTCATCTCGGCCTGCCGCAAGGTGGAGCACGCGCTCGAGGAGGATCACACCCTCCGCACCGAGATCGAAGCGCTCGAGCGCAAGCTGCCCGGCTGAGCCCGGCGCGCTCGACCCGAGGTCTGCCCCTCTCCCAGCCCGTCACCGTCACCGCCACCATCCCAGTCCCGTCGCACAGGCTCGTCCGACGCGCGCGGCCGACGGCCCGGCGCCGCTCGGACCCTGCCGCCCGGGCGCTCCCGCTCGTCCACCGTCCACCGCTGGTCGGCACGCCTGCCGAGCGCGCCCGCGTCCACGGGCACCCACCTCGGCATCGAGCGCGCCGAGGCATCGAAAAAACGCACCTCTACGAGAAAAATCTACTGTTTCCCCAGGGCCTGTGGACGAACTGTGATGCCGCTGTGCGTCCATTGTGGAGCGATCGCTCGTCGGGGCCGAGGCTCCGGAGTCCCCAATGAGCGCACACCCCTCTCCCCAGATCGTTCCCCAGCCCATTCACCAACGATCCCCAGGTCTTTGACCTGCTTTCCACAAAAACACAGCCCTTATGATGGTTACGAGATCCTTCTCTTCTCTCTCATCCTGATCTAAAAGGCCCCCAGTCCAGAGTGTGGATTCCGCTCGGCCTCCCCGACGCCAGACCGATTCGGCCTTGCAGGCGCCGATGGCGCGGCGTAAACCCGGGGACCCGTCGAGGGGCTCGTATCCCAAACCGTGAGGCCTTGGGGATCGCCGATGAAGTTCGTCGTCAACCGTGACCTGTTCGCCCGTGCGCTCGCTCGGGTGCAGGGAGTCGTGAGCCGGAAGGCCTCGCTCTCGGTGCTCTCGAACGTGCTGCTCGAGGCATCGGAGGACGGGCGCCTGCGAGTCGCGGCGACCGACCTCGACGTCACCTTCGACGGCGCCCTCAACTCGCGAGTGACCGAGGCGGGACGCATCACGGTGGACGGCAAGCGGCTGTTCGAGGTGGTGCGCAGCTTGCCCGGTGAAGAGGTCGACGTGGCCGTGGGCGAGGCCGATCGCCTCACCCTGCGCTGCAAGAACACCGAGTTCGTCCTGCTCGGCGCGAGCGCCGACAGCTTTCCCCAGTTGCCGACCGCGCGCGGCGTGGAGTTGACCCCGGTCGACGGCTCCGTGCTGCGCGAGCTCTTCGAGCGCACGATGTTCTCGGTGTCGACCGACGAGTCGCGTCCGAACCTCAACGGTGTCTACTTCCGCTGCCTCGCCGACGACCGCGTGCGCATGGTGTCGACGGACGGCCACCGCCTGAGCCAGGGCGAGAGGGCCTGCGGTCGGGGCGCCCCACTCCCCGAGCGCGACGGCGTGATCATCCCCCGCAAGGGCGTCGCGGAGATCAAGAGGCTGCTCGACGAGGTCGGCGCCGAGGTCGCGTTCGGCTTCCTCGAGAACAACCTCGTCCTCGAGGCAGGGGACTTGACGCTCTTCGTCCGGCTCATCGACGCCAACTTCCCCGACTACCGTCAGGTCATCCCCAAGTCGAGCGAGCGCCACGTCGTGCTCGATCGCGTCCCTCTGCTCAACTCCCTCAAGCGCATCGAGATCCTGGCCAGCGAGCGAACGCACGGCGTGCGCATCGAGCTCAAGGGCAGCGCGATGACGCTGAGCAGCAACAACCCGGATCTGGGCAGCGCCAAGGAAGAGGTAGCGGTCGAGGGCTATGACGGCGGCGACCTGGTCATCGCCTTCAACGCCAAGTACATGCGCGAGATCCTGGGCATCCTGAGCGCCGACAAGGTCGAGCTCGCCCTCAACGAGGCCCTGTCGCCGGGTCTCATCCGCGAGTACGAGAACGACGGCTACCTGTTCGTGGTGATGCCGATGCGCATCTGAGTGGCGACCGACTCCCCGACGAGGTCCGATCGGACGTCGCCGTGATCCTCGAGCACCTCACCTTGCGCCGCTTTCGCAACCTCACCGAGGCGACCCTGTCGCCGCACCCCCGCTTCAACGTGCTCGTCGGCGCCAACGGCCAGGGCAAGACCAACCTGCTGGAGGCCATCTACTGGCTGGCCACGCTGCGACCGTCGCGCGCCGGACGCCTGCGCGAGTTGGTGCAGTGGGGGGCCGACGCCTGCCGCGTCGAGGGGCGGGTGCTGTACGAGGGGCTCGAGCATCGCCTCTCGTGCGAGGTGGTGGGGGGTGAGCGCGTCGCGAAGCGCGAGGGCAAGGTCGTGCGCGTGCCGGGCTACTTCGGGGTGCTGGCGGTGGTCTTGTTCACGCCTGACGACGTGGGGCTGGTGCGTGGGCCGCCTGCCGATCGCCGGGGCTTCCTCGACCGCGCCATCTTTACGGGCCGGCCCGCCTACCTGGCGGACGTGCTGACCTACCGGCGCGCCCTCGACGCGCGCAACAAGCTGCTGCGCGACGAGGCCCCCGACGACCTGATCGCGGTGTACGAGGCGACGCTGGCCCCCGCGGGCGCTCGACTGATGGCCGCGCGACGGGACTACGTCGAGGCGCTTCAGCCGGTGTTCACGGACGCCTTTGGCCGCATCATGGACGCCGAGATGGCGGTGCGCCTGGCGTACAGGCCGGGCGCCGACATCGAGGGCGACGTCGCGACGGGGCTGTGCGCGCTGTGGGCTGAGGATCGGGCGCGGGACCGGCAGCGCGGCTTCACGCAGCGAGGCCCTCACACCGACGACCTCGTGCTGAGGTTGCATGACCGACCGGCCCGGGCCTACGCCAGCCAGGGGCAACAACGCGCGATGGTGCTCGCGCTCAAGATCGGCGAGATCGAGTTGTTGAGGGCGCGGCGCCGGTGCACACCGGTGCTCTTGCTCGACGACGTCTCGAGCGAGCTGGACCCCGAGAGAAACGCCAGATTGTTTAGGTTTCTAGAGGACTTCGAAGGCCAGGTCTTCATCACGACGACCGACGCGGCCTTCCTCAGAATCGGCGCCGAGCGCTGCACCTGGCGGGTGCAGGCGGGCGAGGTCGAACAGGTGGAGCACTGACGTGGAGAAGTTCGTCATCCGAGGTCGTCGGCGGCTGAGCGGTCGGGTCACGCCGAGCGGCAACAAGAACGAGGCGCTCCCATGCATCGCGGCGACGCTGCTGACGCCGGAGCCGGTCGTGCTGGACAATGTCCCGCGCATTCGTGACGTGCATGTGATGCTCGACGTGCTCATCCGGCAGGGCGCCGACGTCGAGTGGCTGGGGCCCAACCGTGTGCGCATCTGCAACGCGGCGGTCGAGGGGGCGGAGCTCGACGCGACGCTCTGCCGACGTATCCGGGCGTCGATCCTGTTCGCTGGTCCCATGGTGGCGCGGCTGCGGCGCGTGGTGCTCCCTCCGCCGGGCGGAGACGTCATCGGACGTCGGCGTGTCGACACACACTTCCACGCCTTCGAGGCCCTGGGCGCGAAGGTGCACCTCGAGAACGGCTACGATCTGCGCGCCGATCACCTCGTGGGCACGGACTTCTTCCTCGACGAGGCCTCGGTGACGGCCACCGAGAACGCCCTGATGGCCGCCTCGCTGGCGCAAGGGCGCACGACGCTGCGCAACGTGGCGAGCGAGCCGCACGTCGTGGGCCTGGGCCGCATGCTGTGCTCGATGGGGGCCCGCATCGAGGGCCTGGGCACCAACACCGTCCACATCGACGGGGTCGAGTCGCTGAGCGGCACCGAGCACCGCATCGGCAGCGACTACCTCGAGATCGGCAGCCTGGTGGGCCTGGCCGCGGTCACCGGCAGTGACATCAGCATCGAAGACGTCGTGCCCGACGATCTGCGGATGATCCGGATGGTGTTCGAGCGGCTGGGCGTGCGCACGGTGCTCTCCGAGAACGTCCTGCATGTGCCCGCCGCCCAGTCGATGACCATCAGGCCCGACTACCACGGTCACGTGCCGAAGATCGACGACTCGCCCTGGCCGGCCTTCCCCACGGATCTGATGAGCATCGCCATCACGGTCGCCACGCAGTGCAGCGGCACGGTGCTCTTCTTCGAGAAGATGTTCGAGGGGCGCATGTTCTTCGTCGACCACCTGCAGAACATGGGCGCGCAGATCATCCTCTGCGATCCGCACCGCGTGGTGGTCGTGGGTCCGCAAGTGCTGCGAGGTGGCGTGGTCGAGAGCCCAGACGTGCGCGCCGGCATGGCGCTGTTGATCGCGGGGCTCTGCTCGGACGGTGAGACCCAGATCTACAACATCCATCAGATCGATCGCGGGTACGAGCGGATGGACGAGAAGCTGCGCGCGCTCGGCGCCGACATCGAGCGGGTGCCGGTGGAGGCGCCGCCCGGCTGAGCGCTGGGCCGGCCTACTTGAGGCCCGCGGCTGCGCGCAGGGCCGAGGCCTTGTCGATCTGCTCCCAGCGGAAGCCCATGTCTTCGCGACCGAAGTGCCCGTAAGCGGCGGTCTTGCGGTAGATGGGCTTCAGCAGGTCGAGGTGCTCGATGATGCCGCGGGGCTTGAGCCGGAAGTGCTCGCGGATGAGCCCCTCGATCTTGTCCTCGCTGACCTTGGCGGTCCCGCAGGTGTCGACGCTGACGCTCACCGGCTCCGCCACGCCAATGGCGTAGGCGAGTTGGACCTCGGCGCGGTCGGCGAGGCCCGCGGCGACCACGTTCTTGGCGACGTAGCGGGCCATGTAGGCGGCGCTGCGGTCGACCTTCGAAGGATCCTTGCCGCTGAACGCGCCGCCGCCGTGGCGGCCCATGCCGCCGTAGGTGTCGACGATGATCTTGCGACCGGTCAGCCCGCAGTCCCCCATCGGGCCACCGATGACGAAGCGGCCCGTGGGGTTGATGAAGAAGCGGGTGTCGGCGTCGACGAAGCTGGTCGGGAGGACGGCGTCGATGACCTCGCTGCGCACGCGGGCGCGCAACGTGTCCATGTCGATCTCCGGGCCGTGCTGCGTCGACAGCACCACCGCCGAGATGCGGCGCGGCTTGCCGTCGACGTACTCGATCGAGACCTGGCTCTTGCCGTCGGGGCGCAGGAACGGGAGGGTCCCGTTCTTACGAACCTGACTCAGCCGCGCCGTGAGCTTGTGCGCCAGCGAGATGGGCAGCGGCATCAGCTCTCGGGTCTCGTTGCAGGCGAAGCCGAACATGAGGCCCTGATCGCCCGCGCCTTGCTCCTTGAACTCGCCCTCGCCCTCGTTGACACCCATCGCGATGTCGGGCGACTGAGCGTCGATGGCGAGCAGGACCGCGCAGGTCTCGGCGTCGAAGCCCATCTCGGAGCTGACGTAGCCGATGTCGCGGACCGTGTCCCGCACGATCCGCGTGTAGTTCACCACGGCCTTGCTGGTGATCTCGCCCGCGAGGTTCACGTAGCCGGTCTTGACCAGCGTCTCGCAGGCAACGCGGCTTGCCGGATCCTGCGCGAGGAGCGCGTCGAGGACCGCGTCCGAGATCTGGTCGCAAATCTTGTCGGGGTGACCCTCGGTGACGGACTCCGACGTGAACAGAAAGCTTCTGGTCATGAGACCCCCCTGTGCGCGGCTCAGCCGAAAGGACGCTATAGTCCGGACGCAACCCCCCCGTGTCAATGGCGCGTCCCCGTGCGCTCGCTGGGTCGACCTGTCGAGGGGCGCCAAAGGGGCGCGTTGCGCGGTCCGATGTGGGGAGGCTCTCAAGGTCCGTCGCCGGCCGGTCGCGGTGGTACGGTCCGCTGGGCGCGGCGGGGATGGCGTGATGCGCGGGACGGTCTTCTGGTTGATCTTCGAGGTGATCGCGGTGGGCGGCTGCGAACCCCCGGAGCCCGATCACGCCGCGCTGAAGGCTCACCTGGCTGCCGCCGAGGCCGCGGGTCGCTTTGCGCCGCTCGCGCCCGAGCAGCTGCGCACGGCCAAGCAGCTCGTGGCGGTGCTCGATCGCCCACTCTCCCGCGGTGTGGACGTCTTGAGCGGCACCGCCCTCAAGATGGCCGCCGAGTACGTCGTACGCTTCGCCGGTGAGCCCGAGGTCGAGCTCCGGGAGCACGCCACCCTGCTTGTCACCGCCGGCGGCGACTTCGCGCTCACCCACGAGAACGAGGGTCGCGCCGCCGGCGATGCAGGCGCCATCTCCGGTCGTCGATGCGCCCGCGTCGGCGGCGCGCAGTACACCGGTCGGCGCGACGGGCCGATGACCCGCATCGAGCCGCGTGGGGATGAGGCCGAGCGCTGCCTGTCCTCGTCGATCGAGCCCCTCGTGAGCCTCTTGCGATTGTTCGCGGACCGCCTCGTGGTGACCATCGCGGGTGCCGGGCAGCTGCGGGGACGCGCCACCACGCGCGTCGCCTTCGATCTGGCGCCCTCGGACCACCCGCTGCCCCCGGTGCTGCCGCGGGCATGGCCCGTGCCGCGTGGGCCTGGTGACCCGCCCGAGAAGACAGGGGGCATCTGGGGACCGCGAGGGGCCCTGCTCGCCGAGTCGAGCGATCCCGGTGTCCTGCGAGGCGAGGTGGTGCTCGACGCGCTCAGCGGGGTGCTGCTCAGCGGGACGCTCGAGGGGCGCTTCGCGCTGCGGAAGGCCGAGCGAAACGCGACGCTCGACGTGCAGATCGAGGTGGGCACGGCGCCCTTCGAGGGTGGGATCGAGGTGCCTCACGGTCCGCGCCTCGATCGTCCCCGGTGGCGCGTCTTCGAGGACGTCGCGGCGCTCCTCGGCGAGCGCGCCCGCGATCGCGCGCCCATCGTGCTGCCCAGGCCGGGCGACGCGCCACGGCTCGGGCCAGCGGGGGACGAGGTCGAGGCCGCCCCCTCGGCGGATGACAGCGAGGACCGGCCCGAGGGATGGCCGGCGCCGGGAGGTGCCCCGTGACGCGTCCAGATCGCTTTGGCGGCGCCCGCCGGATCGTCGTGAAGATCGGCAGCGCCGTGTTGCGCGAGGGCTCGGCCTTCGATCGGGTGACCTTCGCCTCGCTCGCGCGTGATCTTGCGGTGCTGCGGCGCCTCGGCGTCGAGGTGGTCGTGGTCTGCAGCGGTGCGGTGGCCCTGGGCATGACTCAGCTCGGCCTCACTGCCCGGCCCGAGCGCATCGAGCAGCTTCAGGCGACGGCCGCGGTCGGGCAGGGGCAGCTCATGCGCCTGTGGTCCGACGAGCTGAGCCACTACGACCTGCGCGCCGGGCAGGTGCTCCTGACGCACGACGATCTGCGCAATCGCAAGCGCTTCCTGGCCGCGCGGCACACGCTGAGGGCTCTGATCGAGTTGGGCGCGGTGCCGGTGATCAACGAGAACGACACGGTCGCGATCGACGAGATCAAGCTGGGCGACAACGACCTGCTCTCGAGCCAGATCGTGTCGCTGGTCGAGGCGAGCATGTTGATCATCCTGTCGGACGTGGCGGGCTACTTCGACGGTGATCCGAAGGAGCCGGGCGCGCAGATCGTGCCCTGGGTGCCGCGCATCGACGCGGGGGTACTCGACCGCGCGGGCGGCAGCGGTTCGGGGCTGGGCAGCGGCGGCATGCGGACCAAGATCGCGGCGGTGCGACAGGTCAATCACCTCGGCGTGCCGGGCGTCATCGCGCAGGGCAAGACGCCCGGCGTGCTGCAGCGGTTGCACGCCGGTGAGGCGCTTGGCACGTGGTTCGCGGCCGAGTCCGCGACGGTGCGCAGTCGAAAGCACTGGATCGCCTACGCCGGGCGGCTCGCCGGCACGCTGCACGTGGACCCTGGCGCCGCGCAGGCGCTGCGCACCGGTCGAGGCAGTCTGCTCCCGATCGGCGTCACCGCGATCGAGGGCGACTTCGAGGTGGGTGATCCGGTCCGCGTCATCGACGCCGAGGGCATCGAGTTCGCGCGGGGCCTGGTGGGTCATGACGCGGCGACCGTCCGACGGGTGATGGGCCGGCGAAGCGAAGGCCTGGACCTGGTCTCGCCCGAGATCGTGCACCGCGACGATCTCGTCGTGCTCCCGCAGGGCTGATCCGAAAAAGCGCCCCCCAGCCTGCACTTTCGTGCACGGCCCGCGGCCGTTGTCCGAGGGATCTCCGCCCAACGCGAGGAGGTCCCCATGTTCGACGTGTTTCGAGGATTCGTGCGGCTGACCTGGCCGCGCGCCTGCGCAGCCTGCGGCGCGCTCTGCGGGGATGCCCGCTTCTGCTCCACCTGCGGGCCCTTGGTCTCTCCACGCGACGCGCCGCGCTGTCGGCTGTGTGACGCCGAGTTGCCCTGCCCGGGGCCAAGCCATCGGTGCGGCCGCTGCCTCGTGCGGCCGCCGACCTTCGACCGCGCCTGGGGAGTGTTCGACTACGCCGGCCCGGTGGGCGACGCCGTGCGCCGGGGCAAGTACGGCCGCGAGGTGGCCGCGATGCGGGCCGTGGCGCGGGCCGTCGGAGCCCACCTGCCCGCGGAGTTGATCGACGATCCGCCCGGCGTGGTGGTGCCGGTGCCGCTCCACCCGCGGCGCCTTCGCCAGCGCGGCTTCGCGGCGCCCTTGGTGATCGCGGTGGCGGTCGGTCGGGCGCTGGGTGTGCGTTGTGCGCGCCGCGTGCTCACGCGATCGCGGGACACCCCCGAGCAGGCGGGGCTGGCCGACGACAAGCGCCGACGCAACGTGCGGCGGGCCTTCGTGGCGGCCTCTCTACGCGAGGACGACGTGCTGGTGGTCGATGACGTGCTGACCACGGGCGCCACGGCGTCGGCGGTGGCTGACGCGCTGCGAGGTGCGGGCGCGCGGCGGGTCCGCGTGCTCGCCGCGGCCATCGTGGACCGAACGCCCTGAGGGCTGCACCCGACCGAACCCGCGGCGAGGCTCGTGATCAGGCCTCGAGCTCGGGGCCCGTCAGCCAGCCGGCCTCTGGGTGGGCGAGCTCAGCGAGGACCGACGTCGCGTAGGCCCCGCTCGGCAGGGCGAAACGGGCCACGAGGTCTTCGCCGTCCAGCGCGAGGTCGAGGTCCTCAGGCACGAGCCGCGCCGGCCGCCGACCGCCCGGCGCGAAGCGGCCGATGGCCCCTGACTGTGCTTCGTCCAAAGAGAATCGCGACAAAGCGCGCGCCTCTGTCTCGGCGGCCTCTGCGGCCGCGGCGAACAGCTTGGGCCCAAAGAGGGGCCCGCAGGGATCGACCTCGCCCGCCGCCACGCGGGCCGCGTCGAGGTCGAGGTCGGCGCAGATGAACAGCCCGCCGGTGGCCCGCTTGCGCAGCACGTCGCCCAGGACCGCCGTGTGCAGTCGGCCCGCCTGGACCCGCTCCCCCAGCCAGGCGTTGAAGACCGCCGACTGCAGCGTGCTCGCGGTGAAGCGTGGGTCGCGCACGCGCTGCCGCGCGAGCAGGCGGGTGACGTCGCCGAGCCCGGTGCGCCCGAAGCGCTGCGGACCGAAGTAGTTGGGGACGCCTGCCTCGAGCCGCGCCCGGAGTGCGGGCAGGCGCGCCGCGGCATCGGCGTGCACGCCGCGCAGCCTGATCTCGAACCGATTGCTGCGCAGGTGGCCCATCCGAAGCTTGTGCTGGTGCCGGGCCTGTTCGAGCAGCGTCACCCGCTCATCCGCAGGATCGACGGGCTCCACGGGCAGGGATAGCCACTGCGTGGTCACGGCGTGGCGGTCCTTGCGGCCCGCGACGCCGATATCGCGCGGATCGCAGCCCGCGGCGGCCGCCATCATCTCGCGGAGCGCGGGCGTGGTGAGGTCGCGCTTCTGCACCCGCACGAACCAGTGGTCGCCCTCGCCGCTGGGCGGATAGGCGGGCACCTCGTCGACGCGAAAGTGTTCGGGGACGCCGTCGAGGGCGCCGCCGATGCCGGGCAGATCGTGGGTGCCGAGGGGGCAGGCGGGGCCGCCCGCGCGCCAGACATCGGACGGCGGAGGCGTCCAGCGGGTGGCGCTCAATCGGTGATGCTGCGGTCGAGCAGCTCGGCGAGATCCAGCACCTGGACCGCATCCTCGCGGCCCTTCGCCTTCACGCCGTCGTCGACCATGGTCATGCAGAAGTTGCAGGCGACCGCGATCACGTCGGGCTTCGTCTCGAGCAGCTCGTCGGTGCGCACGAAGTTCATGCGCGTGCCGATGTTGAGCTCCATCCACATCTGGCCGCCGCCCGCGCCGCAGCACAGGCCCCGGCCGTGGTGGCGCTCGGACTCGACCCGCTCGACGCCGGGCAGCGCGTCGATGATGTCGCGCTGCGGATCGTAGATGTCGTTGTAGCGACCGAGGTAGCAGGAGTCGTGGTAGACGATCCGGCCCGCCGCCTCGCCCTGGGGCTTCAGCTTGCCCTCGCGCACCAGCTTGCTCAGCAGCTCGCTGTGGTGAATGACCTCGTAGTTGCCGCCGAACTGCGGGTACTCGTTCTTCAGCGTGTTGAAGCAGTGGGGGCAATGGGTGACGATCTTCTTCACCCCCGAGGCGTTGAGCGTCTCGACGTTGCCCTGCGCCATGGTCTGGAACAGGAACTCGTCGCCCAGCCGCCGGGCCGAGTCGCCGGTGCAGCTCTCGTCGTTGCCCAGGATCGCGTAGTCAACGCCGGCCTTCTTCATCAGGCGCGCCACCGACTTCGTCACCTTCTGGGCGCGGTCATCGTAGGCCCCGGCACAGCCGACCCAGTACAGGTACTCGGCCGGCTTCTCGGCGTCCCAGCGCGGGACGTCGCAGCCCTCGGCCCAGGCGTCGCGCTGGCGCTTCGGCATGCCCCACGGGTTGCCGCGGCTGTCCATCTTCTTGAGCGCGGTCTGGGCGCCGTGGCCGACCTCGCCCAGGCCCATCGTGAGGTAGCGCCGCATGTCGATGATCATCGGGATGTGCTCGTTGCCGACCGGGCACACCTCCATGCAGGCGCGGCAGGTCGTGCACGACCACAGCACGTCGGGGTCGATGACCCCCTTGGTCAGCACCGCCCGGGCGTCCTCGGCCAGATCGATCGGCTGCCCGCGGTCGCGCAGGCGATCCTCGGCGTGGTGCTTGATCTGGACGATGATGTCCATGGGCTTCAGGGGCTTGCCGCTCATCGACGCCGGGCAGTTGTCGGTGCAGCGGCCGCACTCGGTGCAGGCGAGGCCGTCGAACACCTGCTTCCAGCTCAGATCCTCGAGGTTGCGCGCGCCGAAGTACTCGACCTCCTCGTCCTCGAGGTCGATGTTCATCTTGCGAATCGCACCCTTGGGCTCCAGCGACATGAAGAAGATGTTGAAGGGGGCGGCGAACACGTGGCTGTGCTTGCTGTAGGGGACGTAGTTGCTGAACCCGAGCAGCGTCACGAGGTGGAGCCACCACGAGGCCTGGAAGCCGACCTCGAGGGCGTCCGGCCCCAGGCCGCCCACCAGTCGCGCGAACATCGAGCTCAACCAGATGTGGCCGGTCCCGGCGGGCAGCTCGCCGCCGTCGGCCGCGCGCGCCAGGCCAAAGCCGATCTGCGTGACCTCGAAGACCATCAGCGCGAGGATGAAGTACAGCGTGTAGAGCGCATCGCGCGTCAGCGGCAGGCGCTTGGGCTTGAGCACCAGTCGATTGAAGAAGGCCATGCCCAGGCCGAAGATGCAGAGGAAACGGAAGGTGTCCGCCAGCGCCTGATAGTAGCTGTCGCGGCCCGAGAAGGGCAGGTGGAAGGGGCCGCCCGGGGGCGCGCCCGTCGCGACGTCCACGCTGCGGAGCAGGCCGTCGATGATGAAGTTGACGGTGTCCACCGACAGCACGACGAAGGCGCCGAAGATGAAGATGTGCAGGATCCCCGAGTACAGGTAGCCGTTGCGCGGCAGCCGGTTCTGGCCCAGCACGTAGATGAAGACGTTCTTGATGCGCTGTGGAACCTGGTCCCAGCGGACCTCCGGGCGCCGCCCCTGGGTCACCTGTTGCAGACGGAGCCGGATGGCATAGGCGAAGGCGGCACCTGCGAGGCCAAGGATGGCCAGGTAGGCCGCGACGCCGAGCCACGAGGTGACGGGATGAAAGCTCATGAGCGTTCCTCTCGGACGGTCACCGTGAAACGCGGTCCAGTACCACGGTTTCGCGGCGCGCGTCGAGATGCGCGGGCCTCGGAGCGGTCATCAGCGGGCGCCGGCGTCCTCCTCGGACGGGGGAGGCGGCGGCACGGCCCAGCCGGGATCGAGGTTGGTCGCCAGGAGGGTGAAGGTGACGTTGTTCGTCGCCTGGAAGGCCCACTGAACGACGCCCACGCCCGCCTGCATCCAGTAGGTGCGTGTGTTGGCCTCGTTGAAGTCGTCGAAGACCTGCACGGCGTAGACCTTTGAGCGGTAGTTGCCCTCGATGGGCAGCGTCTTGGCGCTGCGGTCGGTCTCGACGCGCACGCGGACCAGACCCATGTTGGTGCGGGGCTCGCCGTCGCCCACGGTGATGGTCTCGGTGAGCTGGATCATCGGCTGATCGAGCAGGTTGCCGGTGTTGCCCACGCCGTGGGTGTCGGCGATCAGCTCGTAGGGCGGCTCGTAGCTGCGCTCGACGCGGTTGATGGGGCGGCCGTCGTCGAGGGCGACGTCGGTGATGCGCAGAGCCTTGAGGTGAACGTTGGCGCCCGCGCCGGGCGCTGCGCCGGGCGTCACCTGCAAGACCTCCTCGACGATCTGCTCGATGGGCACGGGCCCTTCGTCGGTCGACAGGTCGAAGCGCACCGTCGTGCGCCGGACGCGCTCGTCGTCGGTCGCGCCCGCGACGATCGTCACCTCGGCGCCCTGCGTCACGGCGGGCGGCATCTGCCACTGGGCGGTCTGCTTGCGGTAGCGCCACGTGGCGCCGACGTCGAGGGGCGCGAAGCTCGTCGGATCGGGCGTCGCCGTACCGGGGAGCGCCGCGATCTCGGCGCCGAAGGGCACGTAGTCGATGCCCGCGTCGACCGGGGCGGCGTCTGGGCCTTCCTCGGCCGCCGAGGCGCCGTCGTCGCAGGCAACGAGGGCCGTCAGGGTCAAAATCATCAGCGTCCACGCGTAGATGCGGGTCACGCGCTCTCCTCGGCGCCAGGGGCCGTGGGCGGCCGCTTCCAGAAGGCGACCGCCGGTGCAGGCGGCCGCTTCGCAAGATCGGTGACGTCGTCGGTGGCCTCGACCACGCGGTGAAGCCGCCAGCGGCGGCCATCATGGCGCAGGGTCCACAAGTGTTGCACCTGGCGCACGAAGGGCTTCCCGGTGATGACGGCGCCGTCGGGGTCCAGGACCTGATCGACGCCCTTCGATTCGAGCCGAAGCATCAACTCGAGATCCATCGGCGGCGGTCCAGAGCCCACCATGTAGATCCCGAGCGGGTGGATCTTCAGCACACGGTCGAGGCGGGCGTCGTGCCGCTGGCCCTTGTGTTTGGCCTGCTCGAAGGCCGCCGCCGACTCCGCCAGGAACGCCGGCGTGGCGAAGTCGGCCAGGCCGCTCATGTCGCGCACCCGCCACCCGTGCCAGACGTGTGGGGCGCACAGGTGCACCCACTTGTGCAGCGCGTCGGTGTCGAACTCGGGGAAGAAGGGCCCGATCTCGTGGATCAGGCGGCGGATGGTGCGGCGCTCGTGCAGCTGCTCGCGGAAGATCACGCGACCCATCAGGGCCATGATGATCAGGGCCCCGGTCCAGAAGACGACCATCCCGCTGAAGTCGGGCGGTGCAGGGGGCGGCTGCTCCCGCTGGGCCAGCGCCGTCCCCGCCGACAAGACCGACAGCGCCGACAAGACCGACAGCGCCGACAGCGCCGACAGCGACGACAGCGCCGACAGGACCGACAGCGCAGAGACGCGCAGCCTCACGAGGGGTTGATGCGCCAGGTCTCCAGCAGGTCGGCGCGCGTGTGCGGCAGCTCGGCCAGGAAGCGGCTGGGGCGCTGCAGGATGCGGCGCTGATCGCGGTCGTTGCCCCACTGGGGGAAGCACAAGTAGAGCTCCTTACGGGCGCGGGTCACGGCGACGTAGAACAATCGGCGCTCTTCTTCCAGCCCTTCGTCGGTCTGGATGGCGCGCCGCAGCGGAAACTGTCCATCCGCGAGGTGCAGGGCGAAGACCGCGTCCCACTCGAGGCCCTTGGCCTGGTGCACGGTCGACAAGAGCAGCTTCTCGTCGCCGCCCTTGCTGCCGGTGACGTCCTCGGCCGAGATCGACTCCACGAGCGCCAGCTCCTGCAAGAACTGCTGGTAGTCGGTGAACTGCCCCGCGAAGTGCGCGAGCTGGCGGATGTCCTCGACGCGCTGATCTGCGTTGGGGTGGCTCTGGCGCAGGTGAGCCTCGTAGAAGCGGTCGAGAAGGAAGTCGAACATCGCGGCGGGGTTGCCGGTGAGATCGGGGCGGCCGAGCTCGAGCAGCAGCGTGCGCGCCTTCTCGTAGCCGCGGCGCGCGCGAGCCGGCAGCGAAGGGCCCACCACGTCCTTGTCGAGGGCCGCCCAGGGATCGCCGGTGCTGGCGAGGCCCAGGAAGATGGCGGTCGCGTGCTTGTTGCCGACGCCGTCCTGCAGCCTGAGCACGCGGGTCCAGGCGAGCCGGTCGAGCGGGTTGAAGAGGATGCGCAGGTGGGCGAGCAGGTCACGAATGTGCGCCTGTTCGAAGAAGCGCATGCCGCTGCGGATCACGAAGGGGATGCCGCGCCGCTGAAGCTCGAGCTGCAGCTCCATCGACTGATAGTGGGCGCGGTAGAGCACCGCCTGCGAGGCCAACCCCACGCCCTCCTCGCGCAACTCGAGCACGCGCTGCGCCACGAAGCAGGCTTGCTGATCGCCATCGGCGAGCGCCACGAAGGCAGGCAGCTCGCCGTCCTCGCGCACCGCGCTCAGGGTCTTCTCGTACTGCTTGCGGTTGTGCCGGATGCAGGCGTTCGCCACGGCCAGGATCTGGGGCGTGGAGCGGTAGTTCGTCTGCAGTCGATGGATCTCGGCCCCCTCGAAAATCCCAGTGAAGTCGAGGATGTTGCGCACATCGGCGCCGCGGAAGGCGTAGATCGACTGGCAGTCGTCGCCCACCACCATCACGTTGCGGTGGTGGCTGGACATCAGGCGCACGATCGCCGCCTGGAGGCGGTTGGTGTCCTGGTACTCGTCCACCAGGACGTGCAGGAAGCGCTCGCTGTAGGCGGCCTGCACGTCGGCGTGGTCCTCGAGCAGCAGGCGCCAGTTCACCAGCAGATCGTCGTAGTCCATCACGTTCATCTCGAGCTTGGCGCCGAGGTAGGCGGTGATGACCTGATCGATCTGGGCCAGCAGCGGGATGAAGTCGGGGTGGTCGGCCTCGACCACGCGCTGCAGGGTGCGGTCGGTGTTGACCGCGCTCGAGAGGATGGACAGCAGCACCTCCCGCTTGGGGAATCGGCGAGCGGTCAGATCGGGCACCGTGTCGGTGACCACGACCTCCATCAGATCGCGCGCCTCCTGCGGATCGAGGATGCCGTAGTTGGTGCCGTAGCCCAGGCGATCGGCGTGCTGACGGAGCACGCGGTTGGCGATGGCGTGGAAGGTGCCGGCCCAGATCCGGCGCGCCTCGCCCGGCACCAGGCGGGCCACCCGGTCGATCATCTCGCGGGCAGCCTTGTTGGTGAAGGTGAGCAGCAGCACGCGCTCGGGCGGCGTGCCCTGGTGCACCAGGTGCGCGGTCCGATAGGTCAGCGCGCGGGTCTTGCCGGTGCCCGCGCCGGCGATGACCAGCAGCGGCCCGCCGCGCGCCTCGGCCACGCGGCGCTGCTCCGGGTTGAGGTCGGCCAGGAAGCCGCTCTCGCGGACCGGCTGGGCGGCGCCGGCGTCCAGGGTGTAGGTCCGCACGGCGCGATGGTACCGGGCCGTTCGGGTGTGAACAAGCGTTCAGAGGTCGAAGCCGAGCTCCTCGATGGCGCGCCCACGCTTCGGCAGGGGGGCGGGGCGCGGCGGCGGCTTGGGGGCGGCGATCCAGGCGGCCCGGTCGATGTCACCCACCGTGGCCGTCACCCACGAGCGCGCGGAGAGCACGTCCTCGGGTGGGGGCGCGCCGTCGTCCAAGGCGTCGGCCAGGGCGTGGAACGCGGCCAGGTGCGCGCGCAGGCGCTCGACGACCGCGCCGGCGGCGACCGGGGTAGCGTCGCCGAGCAGGGTGGGCAGGCCGTGGGCGGCGAGCACCTCGCGCGCGGCCTGATCGAGGGCCGCGGCGGTCTCTGCGTCGGCATCGACGTGGCCGCGCATCAGCCCCGTGAGGCGTTGAGCGGCCAGGTGCAGGTGCCGGCGGATCCAGGCGTCCGCAGGGCCGCACCAAGCCTCGGCGTGCGGCCCGTCGAGCCCGCCGAAGGTGGGGCGCGCCGACGAGCGCGGACCCTCGGTGGCCAGCAGCGACGACGGTGTCACGGACCGCAGGGCCTCGGTCTCCTTCAGGCGTCGGGCCAGCGCGTCGACGAAGTCCGCCACCGCGGCGCCCTCGGCCTCCAGGGCGTCGGCGCTCAGCAGGATCGTCGTGTCCGGGGGCGACGCGGTGAGGTGCGTCACCAGCGCGTCGGCGAGCAGCGCGGCGCGGGCACGGCCGGTGGCGGCCTTGAGCCCA
>CALBMW010000617.1 GCA_937896275.1 uncultured Myxococcales bacterium | reverse complement strand
GGCGGGGTCGGGCGCGCGGCCGCGGGCAGCCGCGGGGCGCGGGAATCCCTGTCGATTCGAGCAGATGCGGGCGCTGAACCGTGGGCGCGTCCGCGGGGGTGGTCACCGGCGGCGCCGCGTACTAGCCTCTGCCTCGCATGGAGTCACTGCTCGAAACCCGACTCAACGGCTATGTGCTCGCGCGGGTGATCGCGTCCGGGGGCATGGCCGCCGTCTTCGAGGGGCGGCACGAGGTGACCGGCCAGGTGGTCGCCATCAAGGTGCTCAGCCGCGACCTGCGCAACAAACGCGACCCGCTCGCGCGCATCCTGCAGGAGGGGCGGGCCATCTGCTCACTGCTGCACGAGCACATCGTGCGGGTCTACGACTACGGCACCGCCGACGAAGGCATCGGCTTCATCGTGATGGAGCGGCTGCAGGGCCGCACGCTCGCCGAGGTGCTCGACGAGGACGGCGTGCTCGAGCCGCAGCGCGCGGTGTTCGTGGCGCGCCAGATCTGCCTGGGCCTGGCGGCCGCCCACGCCCGCGGCATCTATCACCGTGACATCAAGCCCGGCAACATCATGCTGGTCGAGGGCCAGCGGTATCGGGACTTCGTGAAGATCCTCGACTTCGGCATCGCCAAGCTCGAGGCCGACGACCCGGCCAAGCTGGCGGCGACGGCGACCGGCATGACGCTCGGCACCCCGCAGTACATGAGCCCCGAGCAGGCCGCGGCGGGCCACATCGACGCGCGCAGCGACATCTACCAGGTGGGCCTGCTGATGTACGAGACGCTGGTCGGTGAGCCCCCGTTCCTCGACCGCAACCCCGTCAACGTGATGACCAAGCACCTCACCGAGCCCCCGCGCCCCCCGAGCAGCCGGCGCGCGGGTGTGCCTGAGGGGGTCGAGCGGGTGCTGATGCGGTGCCTCGAGAAGGCTCCCGCCGACCGCTACCAGACCGCCGAGGCGCTGCGAACCGAGCTCGACGCGCTCGCCGCCCGCGACACCGGCAGCGAGGCCCTGCGCACGGTCGTCGCCCGCAGGGACTTCAAGGAGACGCTGGCCGGCAACCTGCGCCTGCCCACCCTGGGCAACCCGGCCGATCTCGAGCGCTACGCGCGCAACGTCGGCGAGGTGGTCGACCAGCTTTGGCCCAAGGGCATGCCCGAGGAGCTGCGGGTCATCCAGGGGGCCATCTGGTCGCTCACCGAGGAGCAGATGCGCCTGGGGACCGACCTGGCCATCGCCCGCGAGAACGCCGACGCCCTGGCGCGAAGCCTGGAGGACCGCCTGCGCCCCCTCGAGCGCGCGCTCGACGCCCTCGGCCAGGAGAAGGAGTCCTACCGGACCGAGCTCGTGCAGGCCGACGCGCAGGAGCAGGTGCACCTGGCCCAGACCCGCGAGCTGGACAACGAGTACGCCGAGATCTACGCACGCATCGAGCAGCACCAGGCGACGCTCTACGGCGCGGCCGGCAGCGACGGGCCGGTGGACTTCCGCGATCTGTTCCGCGAGGACATCGCCACCCAGCTCGACCGGCTCGAGAAGATCTTCCGGCAGCGATCGGCGGAGTCCGAGAAGCTCAATGGGCTGCGGCGGCACATGGCCGAGTTCCGGCCGCGGATCGCCGACATCGACGTTCAGCTGGCGGGGCTGATGCAGAGCCGGCTGGGCATGGAAGCGGAGCGCGGGGCGCGGCTCTCGGACCTGGACTCCAAGGTCACGGACCTCGATAACCGCCACCGGGCGGTGGAGCGGGCGCTCGAGCATCGGTATCTGCAGCTCGGGTTGGCCTTCCGCCGCGCCGTGTCGGTGCTGCTCGAGGGTCGGGGGTAGGCGTCCGTTCGGCCGCGCGCGCTGGACCGGGCCGTCAGCCTTCGGTCGACGCATCGTGGGCGGGCGGCTCGAGGGTGAAACGGAAGACCGCCCCGGCGTCCGGGTTCGCGTCGGCCCAGACCTCGCCGCCGTGGCGGCTCACCACCCGCTCGACCGTCGCGAGGCCCACCCCGGTCCCCTGAAAGGCGCCCTCGGCGTGCAGCCGCTGAAAGGGCTCGAAGATGCGCGTCGCGTGCGCCATGTCGAAGCCCGGCCCGTTGTCGCGCACGCAGATCGCGCTGCGGCCATCACCGAGCGCCTCGGCGAAGACCTCGATGCGAACAGGCGCCCGCCCGGCGCTGAACTTGAATGCGTTGCCCATCAGGTTCTGAAGCGCCAGCTGCAGCAGGCCGGCGTCGGCGTTCACCGTGAGGTCCTCGGGGATGACCCAGCGCACGGTCCGGTCGGGATCGGTCGCGCCGAGGTCCCCCGCGATGCCCCAGGCGAGGGCGCTGACGTCAACGGCGCTGCGATGGAGTTCGCGACTCGACAGACGGTGCAGGGCGAGCATGGCGTCGACCGTCTGATCCATTCGGGCGGACGCGCCCGCGATGCGGCGCAGCATCTCGACCGACTCGGGCTCCGCCGTTTCATGGAGGTCCTCGAGCAGCAGGTCGGAGAAGCTCGCGATCGTCCGGAGCGACTGCCGGAGGTCGTGCGAGAGCGAGTACCCGAAGCGCTCGAGCTCCTTCACCTGCGCGTCGAGCTGCCGGTGCAGTCGTCGACCCCTGAGATCGGCCGCCTTCAGCTCGGCCACCGAGGCCTCGAGCTCGGCCCGGAGGGCATGCTGACGCTCGACGTGGGCGCGCGCCCGGGCCTCGAGCCCATTGAGGGCGCCCGCGACCTGCGCCAGCTCGTCCGCGGGCAGACCCTCGCGCGGATCGAAGCGCAGCGGGCGCGCCTCCCCGCCCACCTCGAAGGCGCGCGCGTGGGCGGCGATGCGCAGCAGGTGGCGCGTCACGAGGCGGCGAAAGACTCCCACCATGATGATCGACACGAAGAGCGTCTTGGCGAAGTTGGTGGCCAGGATCACCGCCACGCGTTCGCGCAGCCGCGCGAGCGCGTTGTCCAGGCTGGCGTACACCACCAGTCGCCCGAGCGGGACGGGCTCGCCGCGATGGACGCGCGCCAAAGGGAAGACGTGCTCGACCGCGCCGTCCACCACCGATCCGAAGCGAGCCAAGGACTCGGTCCCCTCCGTCACCTCGACGCCGACGACGTCGGGCAGCCCGGCGAGGCCCCTGAGCGACGCCGACAGCAGGTCAAGGTCGCCGACCCACACCGCCTCGCCCACCGAGCTGACGTAGGTCTCGGCCAGCTCCCGCAAGCCCACCTGCACGTCGTGGGCGTCCTGCCGGTACTCGGCCCACACCTGCACGCCCGTCGCGACGAGCGCCACGGCGCCGCTGACCAACAGCACCGCCGCGACCAGCGTCCGCTCCAGGCTGCGCCGCTTCACCGAGGTCGTCACCGGGGAAGTCACCGTGGTCCGCCCTCCAGGATGCGTGCGTAGGTGCCGTCCGCCTTCATCGCGCGCAGGGCCTCGGCGAGCGGGTCGACGAGGGCCGCGTGACGGTGGTGCAGGTAGATGAACATCGGGAGCGTCGCGAGGGGCGGGGCCAGCGGTCGCAGGGCAGCGTGGTGCTCGGCGTCGAGCACGGCCAGACCGTAGCGACGACCCAGGACGGCGACGTCCGCTCGGCCGCGGGCCACGAGGTCCAGCGCGAGCTCGGGAGTGCGGACCGCGGTGCAGTTGCCGGGATCGGTGTTGGCCTCGACGATCTTCCACCCGGTGACGACCGCGACCTCGAGGCCTTCGAGGGACGCCCAGCCCTGATCCATCGGGAGGGGCTCGCGCGCGAAGGCCACCAACTCCATCTCGAAGAGCACCTCCGGCACCTGGTCGAGGTGAGGGTACAGCCGGGAGAGGCCCGCGATCCGCATCGCGTCGCCGTCCTCGACGCCGGCGTTGGCGTTGAGCAGCGCGCGCTCCGCGGGCAACGCCTGGACGTCGATGCGGCGGCCGATGCGTCGGCCGGCCTCTGCGAGCAGGCGATCGAGGAGGCCGTCGTCCGTGAGGGTGGTGTAGGGGGCGCCGAAGGCGGCGTTGAGCATCAGCGGCGGCGGCGGCGCGGACGCGGCGACGCTCGCGGCGAGGATGAAGGCGAGCACAACGCTGGCGGCGAATCGATCCACCCGATTCCCTCCCGACCGGGGGGATGATGCCGCGCCACGATCGACCTGACAACCGCCGCCGTCCAGACGGGACGGTGGTGGGCCGGGCGTCACGGCGGCGCCGGGGGGGAGAAGCTATGACCCGCGCGGTCGCGGCGGGCCGGCCCGTGAGGGCTCGATGATCTGGCCGTGTCGGTCTTCGAGGATCGTCCTCGAACCGGAAGCCGCGCCCGTGGGCGCCACCCCGGTGGACCGACGCGGCTCGAAACGATCGAGGTCGGCGCGTGAACGCCGGCTGCGGTGTATCGTGCCCGCCGCGCGAGCAGGTGTGACGAGCGCACCGAGCCCAGGGGGTGTGATGAGCATGCGTGCGTGGGTGATTGCAGGGGTGACGCTGGGGGCGCTGGCCTGCGACGACGGAGACGGCAGCGCCGAGCCAGCATCGGACCTGGGCGCGGTCGGGCCCGCCCCGATCGCCGACGCGGCGCCGCTCGACGCCGGCGAATGGGCGCTCGATGGGGGCGAGCCCGGACGCGACGCCGAGACGCCGCCACCGGACGGCGCGCCCCCGCCACCCGACGCCACGGCGGCGGAGTGCGGCGGCGGCGAGCAGCGCTGCGTCCAGGACGGCGCGCCCGAGACCCTCAGCTGCGGACCCGACCGCCGCTGGACCGTGGACCGGTGCCCCGAGGGGGACGTGTGCGTGGGCGACGGCCGTTGCATCCCCGATCCGGCCGCGTGTTCGCCGGGTCAAGAGGTGTGCCTCGATCTGGACACCCCCGCCAGCTGCAACCCCGGCGTGGGCTGGTCGCCCCTCGCACCGTGCCCCGATGGGTTGGTGTGCAGCGGCGCCGGCCAGTGCCGCGTCCCCGGCTGCGCGCCCGAGGTGGTCGGGCGCAGCTACCTGGGCTGTGACTTCGTGGCCACCGATCTGCCCAACCTGGCCTTCGCCCCGCTCGGCGGCACCCCCGACAGCCCGCTGGGGATCGTGGTGACCAACGCGCAGGGGGGGGTGGTCACGCACCTCACGCTGCGGGACGCCGCGGGGCGCCTCGCGGCGCTGGTGGGCGAGGTGGAGATCGTGCCGTCCCTCTCGACGATCGGCTATACGCCGGTGACCGTGCGCTCCGAGGTGCGCGGCGGTGATGGGACCGTTCAAGACGAGGGCTTCGTCCAGGCCAACCAGCTCGAGTTGCCACCGGGCGGCGTGGCCGTCCTGCTCGTGCCGCACCACGCCTACACCGAGCAGAGCTCCCGGCTGCCCAACGCCTGGCGCCTGACCACCGATCAGCCCGTGGCCGCGTATCAATTCAGCCCCTACTGCTGCAACTTCAGCGTCACCAACGACGCCAGCCTGCTGCTGCCCGAGAGCACGCTGGGCACCGAGTACTTCTTCCTGGGCGTGCCCTCGTGGCAGCACACGCGCGGGGTCGAGGTCGAGGGGGGCGGCCTGCCGGCCACCCTCACGGTCATCGGCACGCAGCACGCCACCCACGTCACGATCACGCTGCCCGCCGGCGCGAGCATCCAGCCCGGGCCCGCCGGGAGCTTCGACATCAACGGGCAGGTGGTCACCGCCACGCTGGCGCGCGACGAGGTGTTGACCCTGATGAGCGGCCTGCCGCGGGTCGACGCGCAGTTCCTCGCGACCGGCGTCGACCTCAGCGGCGCCCGCATCGAGGCCGATCGGCCGGTGGCCGTCTTCGCCGGGCACCTGTGCACCTACTTCCCCCAGGACCAGGAGGCCTGCGACCACCTCGAGGAGCAGCTCTTCCCCACCGACACGTGGGGCAATCGCTTCCTGCTCGCGCCGCCGGTCCTGCGCACGCGGCAGCCTGAGGTCGCGACCGAGGCCATCTTCTGGAAGATCCTCGCGCGTGACGCGGACACGCAGGTCGTCCTCAGCGTGCCCTTCGCCGATCTGGCGCCGCGGCCCCCGGGCTTCGTGGGCGTGCCCGACTGCGCGGGCGCGCTGGCCGCCGACGGCCGCACCCTGCGTCTGGGCGCCGGACAGCACTGCGAGTTCGGGACGCGGGCCCCCGTGGCGGTGCAGGCCGACAAGCCGATCGAGGTGATGGGGGTCATCAGCGGGCAGGCGAGCACGGCGGTCGGCTTCGACTTCAACGCCCACGCGGGCGATCCGGCCATCTTCCTGGCCCCGCCCCAGCAGCAGTACCGGCAGCGCTACGACTTCCTCGCGCCCTCCACCTATTACAGCGACTACGTCACGGTCGTGGTCCCCGCGGGCGGCGACCTCAGCCTGGACGGCGTCCCCGTGCCGCTCGACGACGCCGAGGCCATCCCGGGGGCGGAGGCGGTCTTCGCCCACCTGACGATCGAGGACGGCCCTCACCGACTCGTGGGCAGCCGACCCTTCGGCATCCTCGTCTACGCCTACGATGACTACGTCAGCTATGCCTTCACGGGCGGCCTCAACCTGAACAAGCGGTAAGGCGGCGGCAACTGAGAGCAGGCCCCCATCCGCCGGCGGGCCCCCATCCGCCTTGACGGACGGCTACCCGCCGAGCGCCGAGGTCATGGCTCATCCATGGGACGGTCGGCGTGGTGTCTCATCGCCACGCCCTGCAGCTCGAGCACCATCACGTGCACCTGAGCCGGCCGCAGGGTCAGCAGGAACGCGTTGACACGCTGGTCATAGTCGCCGCGCGGCCCACCCTGCCGTGCCAGCTCCTGACCCTCGCGCACCAGGCTCGCCGCCTCGGGACCGAGGGCGGCCTCGAGGCCCCGCACGTCGGCGAGCTTCTCGTACCAGAAGGCCTCCATCACATCGCCCGACGGCGCCGGACGGGCGCCGGCGCTCAGCCAGGTCAACTGCCCCACCATCGCCGCGGCGATGGCAGCCACGCCCAGCAGCCCGAACAGTGGCGTCAGCCGGCGGCGCGTCGCCCGCTGATCCTCGGGCGGGACCAGCCAGCCGAACAGGATGCCACCGGCGAAGCCCGCGAAGTGCGCGTCGTGCGCGACGCCGCCGCCACGGCCCGCGGACATCATCACCCCGAAGATCGTCACGTACACCATCCACTTGATGCAGAAGTCCCGGATGGCCTTCCCTTGGCTCGTGCCAGCGAGATGACCGCGGATTGCGGCCATTCCCAGGAGCCCGGAGATGGCACCGGAGGCCCCGACCACCGGCACGAAGACGCCGCCCATCTCATGCGTGAAGCCCACCAGCGGCGGGATCAACACGGCCGCCGCGCCGGCAACCACGTAGCCCAGCACGAAGCGCGCGGTGCCGAACATGCGCTCGACGGCGGGGCCGATCTGAAGCAGAGCGATCCCGTTGAACAGCAGGTGCATGAAGCCGCCATGCACCAGCGTGTAGGTGAACACGCGCCACGGCTGCAGGCGGTCGATGGGGCCGAACGAGCCGCCCAGATCGAGCATCGTCAGGTAGCCCGCCCAGGGGCTTGCCTGCGTCCCGTGCTCGTAGCGCAGTCGCGCCAGGTGAGCGATGACGATCAGGGCGACCATCATGAAGGTCCCCGCCGTGGGCGGAAGGTTGGACACCCCCAGCCAGCGGAGGGCCTGGCGCAGCCGCGCGGGCATCCACTGCCGACGTCCGCAGGCGTGACAGACCTCGTCGCCCCGAACCAGGAGCTGACCGCAGACGCAGGTGAAGCGCGCGTCGACCGTGCGCGCGTGCGTGTCGGCGACCGCCTCACGCACCGCGCGCGGCGCCTCGAGGGCGCGACGCGCGCGCCACTCGGCCTGCACCTTGGAATGACCCAGGAGCCGATACCAGACCAACAGAAACCGATACCACGCGTCTCGCACGACACCTCCGCCAGGCCCCCCTCGGGATGCCGCGCGGCATGCGAAGGAGGCGCACTTCGAGGCGCATTCAACCGACGCGGGCCGCCGCCCGCAACGTGGTCATCGTGGTCGCCACCACCCCTCGCGCCTCCGGTTGGTGCCCGGGCGCGGCGGGCGTAGGCGTTTGCGGCGCACTTCTGGTAAGACGCCCCCCATGAACGAACTCACCCATCTGGATGACCGGGGCGAGGCGCGTATGGTCGACGTCGGCCAGAAGCAGCCCTCCCACCGTCGCGCGATCGCCGAAGGCGCCGTGCACGCCTCGGCGGCCGCCTTCGCCGCGCTGCGCGACGGCACCGTCAAGGGCGACGTGCTCGCCGCCGCCCGCATCGCCGGCATCATGGCGGCCAAGCGCGTCCCCGATCTGATCCCCCTCTGCCACACGGTCAACCTGTCGCGCGTGGCCGTGACCCTCGAGATCGACGAGGGGCGCGGGCACATCCGCATCACCGCCGAGGTCGAGGCGCAGGACCGCACCGGCGTCGAGATGGAGGCCCTGACCGCCGTCTCGGTGGCCGGGCTCACGCTCTACGACATGCTCAAGTCGGTGGACCGCTCGATGACGATCGAGGGCGTACACCTGATCGAGAAGCACGGCGGTCAGTCGGGCAGCTACCTGCGCCCGATGCAGGTGGTCCCGAAGTCACCGCCCCCCGAACCCATCCTGCCGGAGACCGACACGGCCGACATCGTCGAGGACTGGACGACGGCCGAGCTCGACGCCGAGGTCGCGGTCCGCAGCGTCGAGCTCCTGTTCGGCGTCGCGGCCGGCGCGCGCAGCCACCACCGGCGCCCCTCGGCACAGGCCCGCAAGCTGGCCGACCACGTCACGCGCATCACCGTCGACGATCCCACCCTCATCGCGCGTTTGGGCCCCGATCCGATCGGCTGCGCCTACATGCTGGGCGACATGGACGGTCCCTACGCCGAGCATGGCCGCTGGTGGGGGCTGCGCGGCGAGCGGGACGAGCTCGAGGGCGTGCTGCTGGTGTACGAGGGGCTCAGCGTCCCCGCCCTGTTGACGAGCGGCGGCACCGTCGAGGTCGAGGCCTTGATGCTGGCCGCGCGGGCCGAGCTGCCGCGTCAGTTCTACGCGCACATGCGCCTGCACCACCGCGAGGCCGTCGATCTGTTCTACGACCTGGGCAGCACGAAGAAGATGATTCGCATGGGCCTGCGCAAGGGCGACTGGAAGCAGGCGGCAGACAGCGCGGGGGTCTTCGAGCTGAGTCATCGTGACACCGGCGCGATGATGCTCCTGTACCGTCACTATCCGGACAACTTCTTCGAGCCGGCGCAGCTCGACACGGGCCTCTACTTCGGCCTCCGCGAAGGCGACGAGTTGGTGAGCGTGGCGGGGATCCACGTCTTCAGCGAGAAGCACGACGTGGCCGCGATCGGGAACATCGTCACGCACTCGGAGCACCGCGGAAAGGGCCTCGCGAGCCACTGCGTCGCAGCATTGCTCGAGGCCCTGTTCGCCCGCGTGACCCACGTGGCCCTCAACGTCGAGGTCGGCAACGACGCCGCGGTGGCCTGCTATCACAAGTTCGGCTTCCGCGAGCACTACCGCTTCATCGAGGGCAACGCGACGGCCTGGTGAGGCCCCGCGCAGCGGACTCACACCCAGCGAGACCGCGGCGTCGCCCGGCTTGACGCCAGGTTCGAGCGCACGACGGCCCCGTCTCAGGCGTCGTCCGGCCGCCACAGCACTTCGTCGTCGTCGGCCGCGTGGGCCGCGTACCGGCTCCACACGAAGAACGCGTCGCTCAGCCGATTCAGGTAGGGCACCACCTGCTCGTCCAACGTCGTCTCGCGGGCGAGGCGCACGCACAGGCGCTCGGCGCGCCGACAGACCGTGCGGCAGACGTGCAGATCGACGTTGGCGCGGTTGCCGCCGGGCAGCACGAAGCTGCGCAAGGTCGGCAGGCCCTCGTTGGCCCGGTCGATGCGCCCCTCGAGCCAGGTCACGTCCCGCGCCTCGACCCGCGGCTGCTTCGGGTGCACGTCCTCGGGCAAGGTCGCCAGGATCGAGCCCAGGTTGAACAGCGCGTTCTGCACCCGGCGCAAGTCCGACGCCAGGTCGCCGAGGTGCAGCTCCAGGCATCCCAACCGCGCCGCGCCGACATGCGCGTTCAACTCGTCGACCGTCCCGTAGGCCTCGATTCGGAGGTCATCCTTGGGGACCGCCTGCCCCCCCACCAAGCGCGTGCCGCCCGCGTCGCCGTTGCGCGTATAGACGCGGTTGATGGCCAGCTTGGGATCGCCGAAGCGAGGCTCCTCCTCGCTCATCGCCGCCCGCGCCGCCGACGCAGCAGACCGCCGAGCATCAGCAAACCGAGCCCCCACGGG
>CALBMW010000616.1 GCA_937896275.1 uncultured Myxococcales bacterium | reverse complement strand
CACGCCGATCAGTTCGAGGGCGCGCCCTGTGATCGGTGTCATCGGGGCTTCGAGCGCTTCAGGGTGCCCTTCTTCGATCACACGCAGAGCAGGTTCCTGCTGCAGGGCAAGCACCTCGACGTGGCTTGCGCGGGCTGCCATCAGAAGGGGCACTACCGGCCCATCGACACGGCCTGTGGGAACTGCCACCAGAACTTCCACGAGGGGCAGTTCGACAAGGCCTGCGACCAGTGCCACAGCCCGCACGGGTGGACGCTGCTGAGCGGCTTCGATCACGACGCGGCGACCCAGTATCCGCTCTACGGGGCGCATCGGGATATCGTCTGCGCGAAGTGTCATGTTCGCAATGATTACAAGGGCTTGCCGCTCGAGTGCGCGGGCTGCCACGTGGACGTGCACCGCGGCGACAAGGGGCCCGCCTGCGACCGCTGCCACACGGCGGCCGACTGGAGCACCAACCAGGCCCAGAATCACGACTTCGGCGCCTTGACCCTGGCGGGCGTGCACGACTTGTTGGCGTGCGAGCGTTGCCACGGGCCCGACCGGCGGCGCGCCCTCGGCGGCACCGGGCCCGAGTGCGTCAACTGCCACCGGGATCCGCACTTCGGCAGCCTGGGGCCGCTGTGCGCCGACTGCCACACGCAGCGCTTCTTCCTGCCGAGCACCTTCCTGCACGCCACGACGGGCTTTCGGCTGTCGGGGGCGCACCGCTTCGTCGAGTGCCGAGACTGCCACCCGGGGCGGGTCTTCGGCGGCCTGCCGAGCACCTGCGACTTCTGTCACACCGACACGTTCCAGGCGACGGCCGGGACGACCTGCGATCACACGGCGCAGTGTCCGGGCGGGCTGACGACCTGCCACAACTGCCACACGACGAGCGCCTTCGTGCCGGCCCGGGCCGGCGTCAACTGCGGGACCTGCGAGGGCGGCCGGTGAGGTGCGGTCGGGTCTCGCCTCCGTGGGCACGCCCGCTCCTTTGGGCCGGGCCGCTCCTCGGGGTCACCGCGGCGCTGTGGGCGACACCCGCGGTCGCGCGCGAGGTGCAGCTCGACGGGCGGGCGAGCCTGCGTGGGTTGTACTCGACCGACAGTGGCGACCATCCGCGGGTGGGCATCCTGTTCCTCGACACCGACGCCCGCGCCGAGGGGCTGACCGACGCGGGCCTGCGGGCCGAGCTGGACGCGGGCTTCATCCTCGACGCCACCGACGCGCGCGAGCGGCGCTTCGGCCAGACCGAGAGCCTCGATCAGGTGCGCCAGCTCTTCGTCGAGCAGGCCGACGTGGTGGGTGATCTGGGCGTGGCGGCGGGCCGCCGGCTGATCGCCGAGGCGGGCAACGCCTGGGTGGACGGGGTGGATCTCGAGCTGTCCCTGGACGGCGGTCGCGCGACCCTGGGCCTCTACGGCGGCTTGGCGCCGGACCGTCTCGACTACTCGCTCGACACCGATCAGCAGGCCACCGGCGTCTACGGAACCCTTCACCGCGAGGGGCTCGACACCTCGCTGGCCTACAACGCCCAGCTGCGGGGGGGCGCGCTCGACCGGCACTATGGCTTTCACCGGATCCACTACCGCGTGGCGCCGGGCCTCTTCGTCGCGAGCTACCTGCTGGTCGACTTCCTGGACGGGCCCGGCATCACCACGCTGCTGGCGAGCGCCGACTACACGCCCGTGCCGGCGCTCAACGTCGCGCTGAACGTCAGTCGCTACAGCGTCGAGCGGTACCGGGACGAGACGGTCTACCGCAACGTCGTCGAGCCGAATCAGGTGCTGCTCCTGGGCGACGAGGTGGTGGACCTGGTGTACGACCGGGTGAGGCTGTCGGTCTCGCTCCGCTTCTGGGGCAGCCTGTATCAGTACCAGTCGTTGGAGTTCAAAGCCCGGTCCCAGGACGGACGCGAGGCGTGGATCTACACCATCGGTCTACGGGACGAGGACCTGCTCGGGGCGGGGACGCGGGTCGACCTGCGGACGACGTTCGACAACGACTTTCAGAGTGACGCGCTCCTGGTGGCGCTGGACGTCGAACAGGATCTGGGGGCACGCCTCATCGCCTCGGGGCGCGCGACCTGGTTCGACGGCCGCACGGTGGGACGCGCGACCGAGCGCGGGCGCACCTTCGACGAGGCCCAGCGGGTCGTGCTGGTGGGCGCCGCCCTCGGCTGGCGCGCCACCAAGGCGCACCGGATCGACGTGGACTACGACGGGGTCTACGAGACCGAGCTGCAGGACGCCCGCAATCAGGAGGATCTGTTCATCCATACCCTGATGGGGCGATATAGCTGGCTGTTCTGATGGACTCGCCGTGGCGAGGGGCGCGGCGCTGGGTGAAGGTCAGACCTCCATCAGCTCCTCTTCCTTCTTGCCGACGATCTTGTCGACCAAGGCCACGGCCTCGTCGGTGAGGTCCTGCACCTGCTTGAGGCCCCGGGTCAGCTGGTCCTCGGTGATGTCACCGTCCTTCTGGGAGTCCTTGAGCAGGCCGTTGGCGTCGCGCCGCGCGTTGCGCGCCGAGATCTTGGCGTCCTCGCCGTGTGCCTTGACCTGCTTGACCAGATCGCGGCGCCGCTCCTCGGTCAGCTGGGGAATGCTGAGGCGGATGAGCGTGCCGTCGTTCGAGGGCGTCAGGCCCAGGTCGGATTGCTGGATCGCCCGCTCGATCTCCTTGAGGAGGCTGCTCTCCCAAGGCTTGATGGTGATCATGCGCGCTTCGGGCACCTGCAGCGCGGCCACTTGGCTGACCGGCGTCGGCTGCCCGTAATAGGGCACCCGCAGGTTGTCGAGCAGGTTGACGTTGGCGCGGCCGGAGCGCACGCGGGCGAGCTCGCGGTTCAGGGCGTCGAAGGCCTTCTGAAAGTTGGCCTTCATTTCGTCGAGAATGTCGTCGATCATCGCGCTGATATCCCTCGGATTGGCGTCGGGCGGATGGAACCGCGTCACCGGGCAGGGGCGGACGATAGCACAGCCCCCAGGCCGCAGAACCCGAGAAAACGCGGCGCGCCGTCGCGACCCGCCAAGCCAGGCCGACGCCGTGACCGGCCGATCAGCTGATGCGGGTGCCGACCCCGTTGCCCATGACGACCCGCACGATGTTGCCCGGCTCGTGCAGCTTGAAGACCACGATCGGCATGTGATTCTCGCGACACAGGCTGATGGCCGTGGCGTCCATCACGCGCAGGTTGCGCGCGAGACACTCGTCGTAGCTCAGCGCGTCGAAGCGCCGGGCGTCGGGCACCTTCATCGGATCGGCGTCGTAGATGCCGTCCACCTTGGTGGCCTTCAGGATGACGTCGGCCCCGATCTCGATGGCGCGCAGCGCGCCGGCGGTGTCGGTGGTGAAGTAGGGGTTGCCCGTGCCGGCGGCGAAGACCACGAGGCGGCCCTTCTCGAGGTGCCGCATGGCGCGCCGGCGGATGAAGGGTTCGGCGACGCGCGGCATCTCGATGCCGCTCATCACGCGGGTCACGATGCCCCGCTTCTCGAAGCCGTCCTGCAAGGCCAGCGCGTTCATCACCGTGGCCAGCATGCCCATGTAGTCGGCGCTGGTGCGGTCCATGCCCTCTGCGGCGCCGGCGACGCCGCGGAAGATGTTGCCGCCCCCGACGACGACCGCCACCTGCACACCGAGGCCGATGACGTGCTGGATCTCGCCAGCGATGCGCTCGACGACGGCCGGCGACACGCCATACTGGCCGTCGCCCATCAGGGCCTCGCCCGACAGCTTCAGCAGGACTCGGGCGTACGCTGCCTTGCCGTTGCTCATGCCGCACACTGCCTTCGCGTACTCTGCCGTCGCGTACTCTGCCTTCGCGGGGGGCCCGACGGGCCCCTGGCCGGGTGGACCGTCGGACGCGCCGTCAGCCCTGGACCGCCGCGGCGACCTCGGCGGCGAAGTCGCTCGCCTCCTTCTCGATGCCCACGCCGACCTCGAAGCGCACGAACCGGCGAACCTTGATGTTCTCCTTGATGCGCGACGCGATCTCGGTCACGTGCTGGCCCACCGTCTTGTCGGTGTCCTTCACGAAGGGCTGGTCGAGGAGACAGACCTCCTTCTTCCACTTGGCCACCTTGCCCTCGACGATCTTGCCGAGGATGTGCTCGGGCTTGCCCGAGTCGACCATCTGCGCCAGGAAGATCTCGTGCTGCTTGGCGACGAGCTCGGCGGGGATCTCGGACTCGTCGAGGTAGAGCGGGTTGGTGGCCGCGACGTGCATCGCGACGTCCTTGAGCAGCGCCTGGAAGTCCTCGTTGCGGGCCACGAAGTCCGTCTCGCTGTTGATCTCGACGAGCACGCCGATGCGTCCGCCATGCACGTAGGCGCCCACGGCGCCCTCGGCGGCGACGCGGCCCGAGCGCTTGGCCACCGCGGCCAGGTTCTTCTTCTGCAGGTACTCGACGGCCTTGCCCATGTCGCCGTCGGTCTCGCTGAGGGCCTTCTTGCAGTCCATCATGCCGGCGCCGGTGATGCTGCGCAGCTCGGCAACCTGCTTGGCAGAGATCGCCATGTCGGATTCCTTTCGAGTGGAGGGGGCCGGCCGACGCGCGGTCGGGCGGCTCGAAGCGGGGGCCCGATCAGGCCTCGTCGGTCGCCTGGTCGGACGCCGTGTCCGCGGCGGAGTCCGGCGAGGCGCTGGCCTCGGGCGTGGGCATCTCCATGCCGGCGCGCTTCATGGCGACCTCGGGGCCGCCCTCGAACTGACCGGTGTGGGCCTCGCCCGTGGGCTTCTCCTGCCCGGCGCTGAAGCGCTCGTTGTGGTGGCGCTTGCCCGCGAGCACCGCGTCGGCCACGCGGCTCGTGAACAGGTCGATGGAGCGGATGGCGTCGTCGTTGCCCGGGACCGGATAGTCGATGCCCACCGGATCGCTGTTGCTGTCGACGATCGCCACCACCTTGATGCCGAGCTTGTTGGCCTCGTTGATGGCGATGTGCTCCTTGAGGGTGTCGACGATGAACACGACCCCCGGCAGGTGCTCCATGCTCTTGACGCCGCCCAGGTTGGCCTCGAGCTTCTCGCGCTCGCGGAAGAGCTTCAGCGTCTCCTTCTTGGTGAGGTGATCGCTGGTGCCGTCGGTCAGGATGCGGTCGATGTTCCGCAGGCGATCGATCGAGCCCTTCATGGTGCGGAAGTTGGTCAGCGTGCCGCCGAGCCACCGGTTGGTGACGTGGTACATGCCGCAGCGCAGCGCGTGCGTGCGGATGGTGTCCTGGGCCTGCTTCTTGGTGCCCACGAAGAGCACCGACTCACCGTGCGCCACCTGCGCGGTGATGAAGTTGAAGGCCGCATCGAACAGGGGCACGGTCTTCTGCAGATCCAGGATGTGGATGCCGTTGCGCGCGCCGTAGATGAAGGGGCGCATCTTCGGGTTCCAGCGACCGGTCTGGTGACCGAAGTGAGCGCCTGCCTCGAGCAGCTCGCGGATGGAGATGGCGGCCATGGAGTTCCTTTCGCGTTGTGCCACCGCGGCCTTCATCGCCCAACCCAACCCCGTGGGGACGCAGGGGAGAGCTCGGGTCCGCGTGTGTGTTGTTCACGGCCGAGGTGTCGTTTCCTCGGGCGGCGGGCTTCTACCACTGTGGGCGCCTCGCCTGCAAGTCCTGTGTCGCGCGCGTGGCCGCCAGGCTGGCGCGGCGCGGGCCAGGGTCTCCTGAAACAATTCGCGGGAGGGCGCCGTATCCACCGGGTTGACGCCCACCGGGGCCGTCGCTACGTTGACCCGCTCTCCGGCCCACGAGGATCCCACATGAGCTCCCTCACGCCCATCGACGACCGGGCGCTCGTCTCTGTCGATCAGTGCGTCGACTACATCGCGGCGGGTGCCAAGCCGGCTGACCGCTGGGTGATCGGGACCGAGCACGAGAAGGTCGGCTACTGGCCGGCGCGGCGGGCCTACCCCACCTACGAGGGGCCCGACGGCATCGGCGCGCTCCTCGAGGCCTTGGCCGCCGAGGCGGGCTGGGAGGCGATCCGCGAGGGCGCCGACATCGTCGCGTTGGCGCGCGACGGGGCCACGATCACGCTGGAGCCCGGGGGGCAACTCGAGCTGAGCGGGGCGCCCCTGCGGCGCCTCACCGACGGGGTGGCCGAGCTCGACGCCCACCTGGCCGAGGTGCGGGCCTTCAGCGCTCGCTTCGGCCTCGAGTGGAGCGGCTTGGGGATCGCACCCCAGGGCACGCCGGCGGACATGCCGCGGATGCCCAAGGGGCGCTACCGCATCATGAGGGCCTACCTGCCGTCCCGCGGCGCGCTCGCGATGCACATGATGCACCAGACCTGCACGGTGCAGGCGAACTGCGACTTCGGCGACGAGGAGGACGCGATGCGCAAGCTGCGCGTGTCGCTCTGGATGTCGCCGTTCGTGCTGGCGATGTTCGCGAACTCGACCATCGTCGATGGCCGGCAGATCCCCGAGCGCTCCTTCCGCGGCGAGATCTGGCTGCACACCGATCCCGACCGCTACGTGTTCCCACGACGGCTGCTCGACGCCGACGCGGGCTTCGCCGACTACGTCGAGTGGGCGCTCGACGTGCCGATGTTCTTCCTGCACCGCGGGGGTCGGTACCTCGACTACACCGGCGCCTCGTTCCGCGGGTTCATGGCGGGCGGCCTC